>JAZKYW010000001.1:0-11817 GCA_045612325.1 Candidatus Limiplasma sp.
CTGCTTGACGTAGTTCTGGATCTCCTTCTTGAGGGCGTCGGAAGCCTGCGTGCCGCTGGTGAGCACGATGCAGGCCTTGACCACCTGACCGCGCACATCATCGGGCGCGCCGGTAACGCCGCACTCAAGCACATAGGGCAGCTCCATGATGACGGATTCGATCTCGAACGGTCCGATGCGGTAGCCGCTGGACTTGATGACGTCGTCTACGCGGCTGACGTACCAGAAGTAACCCTGCTCGTCCTTCCATGCCACGTCGCCGGTGTGGTACCAGCCGTCATGCAGCACGGCGTCGGTCTTTTCCTGATCCAGATAGTAACCAAGGAACAGACCGCAGGGAACCTTGTCGCTGGTCTTGATGCAGATCTCGCCGGACTGACCGGGTGCAACGGGGTTGCCATCGGGATCCAGCAGGGCGATATCGTAAAGCGGGCTGGCCTTACCCATGGAGCCGACCTTATGCGCATTGCCCACAAGGTTGGCGATGGACAGCGTGGTTTCGGTCTGACCGAAGCCTTCGATGAGCTGCAGGCCGGTAAGCTTTTCGAACTGGTAGTATACTTCGGGGTTGAGCGCTTCGCCCGCGGTGGTGGCACGCACAACGGAGGAGAAATCGTACTTGGTCAGATCCTCCTTGATCATCATGCGGTACATGGTAGGCGGTGCGCAGAAGGTGGTGATTTTGTACTGACCGAACAGCGGCAGGATATCCGCAGCGTCAAAGCGGTCAAAGTCATAGGTGAACACGCCGCCTTCACACAGCCACTGGCCGTAGAACTTGCCCCACAGGGCCTTGCCCCAGCCGGTATCGGAGATGGTGAAGTGGATGCCGTCGCGGTGTACGCAGTGCCAGTACTTGGCGGTGATGTAGTGGCCAAGCGGATACTTGAAGCTGTGGGTAGCGATCTTGGGATAGCCGGTGGTGCCGGAGGTGAAGAACATGAGCATGGGGTCGTTGCCGCAAGGCGTATCCTCGCTGCGCTGATAACGGCGGCTGAACAGGCCAAACTCGTTGTTGAAATCGTGCCAGCCTTCGCGTGCGCCGCCCACAAGGATCTTCGTCTTGAGGGTGGGAGCGGTCACGGAAGCAGCCTCCACATGCTTTGCCACATCACCGTCTGCAGTACATACGATGGCGCTCACGCCAGCAGCCTGGAAGCGGTATTCAAAGTCGTGCGCCAGCAGCTGGTTGGTGGCGGGGATGGCGACTGCGCCGATTTTGCACAGCGCGACCATCGCTGGCCAGAACTGCCAGTGACGCTTGAGCACCAGCATCACGCGGTCGCCCTTCTTGATGCCCAGAGAGGTGAAGTAGTTGGCGGCCTGGTTGGACAGGTCCTTGATATCCTTGAAGGTGAAGCGGCGTTCTTCCTTGGTGCGGGACAGGTGCACCATGGCCAGCTTTTCGGGGTCCTTGCGGGCAACGGCGTCCACGATATCAAAGCCAAAGTTGAACTGGTCCTCGTTTTCAAAGTCGATGCTCTTGAGGGTGCCGTTTTCGTCCTCTTCGGGCTTGATAAACTTCATGCAGCACAGGCCGGGATCCTTTTCCACCACGGGCGCGTGCTTTTCCTGTACCTCGGGCGCAGCCATGGACTTGCCGTGCAGAACCATGGCAAGGAACACGCACTCCTCGCCCTCCACAGCGATCATGCCGTGCGGGGTGGAGGAGTCGTAGTAGATGCTGTCGCCTTCATGCAGGATCTCGACATGCTCGCCGATCTGAACCTTCAGAGAACCCTTGAAGATGAGGTCGAATTCCTGACCGGCGTGGGTGGCCAGATGGATGGGCTTGTCCTGCTGTTCAGGCAGATAGTCGTAGCGTACCCAGTAGGGCTCAGCGATCTTCTGACGGAACATGGGCGCAAGGTTCTGGATGCGGATGCCGCGCTCTTTGGCGGTGGTGATACCGCGGTCTTTACGGGTAACGGTGTAGTTGGAAAGGTGAGCGCTGTAACCTTCCAAAAGGTCGGTCAGTTCAATGCCGAACGCCAGCGCGCACTTATGGATAAAGGAAAAGGGAAGGTCGATATAACCGGATTCGTATTCTTCGTAGGTTTTTTCATCAACCTGCGTGCGGATGGCCATTTCCGCCACGGAATAGCCCATGATATTGCGCATCTCTCGGATACGAAGGGCGATCTCCTGAATTTGCTGTCCAGCCTGGTTCATTGCGTCTGCCTCCTTAGCATAAACAAACGAAAAACCCATCCCAAAGATTCTTGGATCTTTGAGACGGGTGTACATACATCCGCGGTACCACTCAAATTGCGGCATATGCCGCCACTCGTCGGGTTCTAACAAACCCTGTGCATTCACGCAGCCTCACGTAAGACCTTACTGCTATTTTCAGGCCTTCAACTCAGAAGGGATGGGCCTTTTGAAACTTCTGCTGCAGGTTTGCACCAACCACCTGCTCTCTGAAAGCGTCCGTCTCGGCCGTCTTCATCATCGTCTTTGGGATGGTATTCGATTTGTGAAAATGATAGCATGTTTTATGGGGGATGTCAACGGACATTTTTTCAAAATACATTCCAAGAGCATCAGGAATGGTGTATGGTTGCTTGTACAGCCATATTTCGAGACGAACGATTGGCAAACGCTCTTGCGGAATGATTCCACCGCTGGTTGATATGCCTTGAATACGCTTCGGTTGTCTAAAAAGGCACTTTCAAGTACACTCTTTGCAGAAAGCTTTCTTCATTTTATTAAGCAAGGATGGATAAGTCATGGATACCACTCTCTGTCGAACGATCAAAACGCTTCGTCTGCATAAAAACATTACGCAGCTCGCCCTTGCGGATGCGCTGGGCGTAACGGTACAGGCGGTCAGCAAATGGGAGACCGAAAAAGCAATGCCCGATATTCTGCTACTGCCGAAAATCGCCCGCATTTTTGAGATCAGCATCGATACGCTGTTTCAGGGAGATCTGGCTCAAACCGACCTGCTGCCTACGGAAGTTCATCGTGACCTTTCCATTAATCACGCTGCATGGGATGATATTTCCTCAGGCAGCTGGCGCGGCTCTGCGCTGCCCAACTGGGGCGTATATATCCCTAACGAAGAAAAATTGCAGCTACTGGGTGATTTAGAAGGCAAAAAGGTGCTCGAAATCGCCTGCGGCGCGGGCAGGTCTTTGGTGTACTGCGGAAAGAAAAATGCCAAAGAACTATGGGGCTTGGACATTTCGGAGAACCAGCTTCAAAAAGCCAAAGCTTTGCTCAGCGAAAACAAAATGAGTGCAAATTTGTTCCACTCCCCCATGGAGTTGAACCCGGGGATTCCCGAGCACTATTTCGACTGCGTTTATTCTGTTTACGGGCTTGGCTGGACGCAGGATTTGGAACAAACAATTGCGCTTATTTCCCGCTACTTAAAAACCAACGGCACTTTTATCTTCTCATGGGATAACCCCCTCATACCCTGCATTGATTCTGTCAACGGTCAGTATGTACTCAGCCGTTCGTATACAGCTGAGGCAAAGCTGCATAAACTGCAGCGCGGGCAGCCTGTTGTTATGACAAATTGGAAACTTTCCTCCTATATCAACATGCTTGTCAAGTATCGTTTCCGAATAGAGCAGCTGGTAGAGGATTCCGACAACTATACAGCAAACGCTCCTTTCGACGGCGATTACTATTCCGAGCACAAAGCAGCCTATCTGCACCACACTTTCGTTATCAAGGCACGCAAACTATAGGCTGTTTTTCAGCTATTGCTTTTCCTTGTCCCCGATGCTATAATCCTTTTCGTCAATTGAACACACAAACTGCCACCGGGTAGTGTAATGCATCAGCATTCGTCTGCGCATCGTTAGGTCTTAGAAGATGCGTATGCGGATGCTGTTTTTTTCGGGAGGTCAACGTACACATGCTTCAAAAAGCACAGCGGTATTTTTCAAAAGCGGAGCTTATGCTCTGGTGCTCATCCGTCCTGTTTATTCTTTTATCCTTTTTGATTTTTGACAGGCAAAACTACCTCACCCTTGCCGCATCGCTGCTTGGGGTAACTTCGCTTGTTTTTAACGCGAAGGGAAACCCTGTCGGCCAATTGCTGATGGTGATTTTCAGCATCCTCTACGGCATCATTTCGTATTCCTTTTCCTATTACGGCGAAATGATCACCTACCTTGGCATGACCATGCCCATGGCTGTGTTTGCGCTTGTGTCATGGCTGAGAAACCCTTTCAACGGCAACCGTGCGGAGGTGGAGGTCAACACAATCGGCAGGCTTGAAACGCTGTTGATGTGGTTTTTGACCGCCGCCGTAACGGTAATGTTTTATTTCATCCTTCGGTATTTTGATACCGCCAACCTGATCCCAAGCACGCTTTCGGTCACGACCAGCTTCCTGGCGGTCTACCTCACCTTCCGCAGAAGTCCGTATTTCGCGCTGGCGTATGCATCCAACGATGTCATTCTCATCATTCTGTGGACAGCCGCGAGCATCGAAAACATCCGTTATCTCTCTGTGGTCGTTTGTTTTGTCGCGTTCCTCGTCAACGATATATACGGCTACATCAGCTGGCAGAAAATGAAGCAGCGTCAGCAAATCATCCGCGAGGCGGCTTGATGACTGCTGTTCTTTCCATGTACATCTATTGAGTTTTGTATCCAAAGCCGATACAATGGGCGTATCCTTTTTGACGAAATTCAATCAAAGGACGGTACATATATGGAAAAGATCCGCATGCTTACCCCGCTGGTCGAGATGGATGGCGACGAGATGACCCGTATTCTTTGGCAGAAGATCAAGGATAAGCTGATCCTGCCCTGGGTTGATCTCAAGACTGAATACTATGACCTGGGGCTCAAACACCGCGATGAGACCAACGACCAGGTGACCGTGGACAGCGCAAACGCTACTTTGAAGTACGGCGTTGCCGTCAAGTGCGCCACCATCACCCCCAACGCCCAGCGCGTGGAGGAATACAACCTCAAGCAGATGTGGAAAAGCCCCAACGGCACCATCCGCGCCATTCTGGACGGCACGGTGTTCCGCGCGCCCGTGCTGGTCAAGGGCATCAGCCCCAGCGTGCGCACGTGGAAGGCGCCCATCACCATCGCCCGTCATGCCTACGGCGATGTGTACAAGAACACCGAATTCCGCGTACCCGCAGCCGGCAAGGCGGAAATCTGCTTTACCGATGAACTGGGCAACGAGACCCGCCAGACCATCATGACCTTCAAGGGCGCGGGCGTGATGCAGGGCATGCACAACACCGACGCCAGCATCACATCCTTTGCGCACAGCTGCTTCAAGTATGCGCTGAGCATCAAGCAGGATCTTTGGTTCTCCACCAAGGACACCATCTCCAAAACCTATGACCACCGCTTCAAGGATATCTTTGCCGAGCTGTATGAGACCCAGTACAAGGCCGCCTTCGAAGCTGCGGGCATCGAATACTTCTACACCCTCATCGACGACGCTGTTGCCCGCGTCATCCGCAGCCGCGGCGGGTTCATCTGGGCGCTCAAAAACTATGACGGCGACGTCATGGGCGACATGGTCGCCACCGCCTTCGGCAGCCTTGCCATGATGACCAGCGTCCTCGTATCCCCCAACGGACAGTACGAATACGAAGCCGCGCACGGCACCGTTACCCGTCACTACTACCGTTACCTCAAGGGCGAGGAGACCTCCACCAACCCCGTCGCCACCATCTTTGCATGGACGGGCGCGCTGCGCAAGAGGGGCGAGATGGATGAACTGCCCGACCTGTGCGCCTTTGCCGACAGGCTGGAAAAGGCGACCATCACGACCATCGAAAGCGGCAAGATGACCGGCGACCTCGCCGCACTCTACGAGGGTGAAGCCATCAAGCTCACCAGCGACGACTTCCTCGACGCCATCGCCGCCAACCTGTAATCGGAGGAACAAATGGCTCTCATCCGTCAATTTGCCATTATCGCAGGCATCTCCTGTCTGGGCGAGGGGCTTCGAATGCTCATCCCCCTGCCCATCCCCGCAAGCGTCTACGGCCTTGTGCTGATGCTCTTGGGGCTGATGACAGGCGTTATCAAACTGGAAAAAGTGCAATACGGCGCGGCCTTTCTGATCGAGATCATGCCGCTGCTGTTTGTGCCAGCAGCCGTTGGGCTCACCGAATCGTGGGCTCAGCTTGCCCCCGTGTGGCTGCCCGTGATTTTGATCACGCTTTTGACCACCGTTATCGTCATGGGCTGCGTGGGCAAAATTACACAGGGCGTTCTGCACCTCGGTGAGCGAAGGAGGGATCGCCATGAGTAACTGGCTTGGCAATTCTCTCTTCTACGGCGCGGTCATCAGCATCGCCGCCTACGAGGCGGGCCTGATCATCCGCCGCAAATTCAAGCTGGCGGTTTTGAATCCCCTGCTGTTGGCGGTGATCATCGTCATCGGCGTAAATGCCATCCTCGGCATCAAGTACGACAACTATAACGGCGGCGCACAGTATCTGTCCTACCTGCTCACCCCCACCACGGTGTGCCTTGCCGTACCCATGTACGAGCAGCTCACCCTGCTTAAGGAAAACTGGAAAGCCGTTGTATCGGGCCTGCTTGCGGGCGTTATTTCCAGCATGGGCAGCGTGTGGGCGCTGAGCGTGCTGTTCAGGCTTGACCACACCATGTACGTGACCCTTCTGCCCAAGTCCATCACCACCGCCATCGGTATGGGCGTATCGCAGGAGCTGGGCGGCATCGCGACCATCACGGTGGCGGTCATCATCATCACGGGCATTCTGGGCAATGTGCTGGCGGACGGCATCTTCCGCCTGTTCCGCGTTACGCATCCCATCGCGCGCGGCCTTGCGCTGGGCGCAGCCAGCCATGCCATCGGCACAGCCCGCGCCATCGAATACGGCCCCGTGGAAGGCGCCATGAGCAGCCTTGCCATTGCCGTTTCGGGTCTGCTCACTGTTGTGGGCGCATCTTTCTTCGCGCAGCTTCTTTGAACCTTTTCGGAGGAGGACGCTTTATGGAACAACCCTTGATCATTACCATCAGCCGCACCTACGGCAGCCGCGGACGCGATATCGGCATTCAGCTTGCCAAAGAGCTGGGGCTGGATTTTTACGGCAAGCAGGAACTGATGGCCATTGCCAAGCAGAGCCGTGATTACAGCAAGGTGCGCGCCTTCTATGAGGAGCAGCCCGTCAACAGCCTGCTGTTTGCCATCGCCGCGGAAAACCTGTCCACCGTGCGCGGCGACCTGCCCTTTGACGCCATCCGCAAACTGACGGAGGGCAAGAGCTTCGTCATCGTGGAGCAGTGCGGCAGCTACATCTTCCGCGACCATCCCCGCTGTCTGAGGCTGTTTATCCACGCGCCCACAGCAAGCCGCGCCGAGCACCGCGCCAAAGTGGAAAACATTCCCCCAAAGCACAGCCTGCGCACCATTCAGGCTCACGACCGCGAACGCTCCGCCTTCCACCGCTACTATACGGGCGAAGAATGGGGCCGCGCCGAAGTGTACGACCTGTGCCTCTCCAGCGAAACGCTGGGTGTGGAAGGCACGGTGGCCTTCATCAAGGATTACCTGCAGCGCAGAGGGCTGATTTAAGCAAGAACCGCTCCGTCACAGTTTGACGGAGCGGTTTTGATTTTGTGATTACTTTTCGGCGATGAACAGTACGCCAAGCGTGCCGGGGCCGCAGTGGCTGGAGATTACACTGCCCGCGCGGGCGGTCAGGATCTCCTCAAAATGGCCGAGGCTTTCCAGATAGGCCTTTACAGCATCCAGGTCCTGCTGGTCGCAGCCGGAGTGGGTGATGAACACGCGCTCCTTGCGGGCATTGAGCAGGTCTGCTTCCATGTCCTTTACATAATCCATGATGACGCGGGACATGCGACCTCGATACTTTTTGCCGGGAGCCATCTTGCCCTCGCTCACTGCGATGAGGGGATGCAGTTTCAGCGTGCTGCCAACCAGCGCAGCCGCGCCGCTGCAGCGACCGCCGCGGTGCAGGTAGGTCAGCGTATCCACCACAAAGCTGGCGCTTACGCGGGGCTTGATCTCCTCGATGGCAGCAACGATCTCGGCGGCATTCTTGCCTTCCTTTGCCATGATGGCAGCCTCAATCACCTGCAGGCCTACGCCGGTGGACAGGCTTGCGGAGTCGATGATGGTGATGCGGTCTTCCGCATTCAGCAGTTCAGCCGCCATGCGCATGGAGTTGACCGTGGAAGACATGCTGCCCGAAATGGCAAAGCTGATCACTTCATAGCCTTCGTTAATATACTTCGCAAAAACCTCAGCTGCCTCATCCACCGAAATGGCAGAGGTTTTGGGCGTCTGCTTGCTGGCGTCGGACCAGCGATAGATGGCGTCGGGCGTGATGGTCACGCCGTCGCTGTAATCCACATCGCCCAGAATAACATGCAGGGGCAAAATTGCTACGTCGTACTTTTGAAGCAGCTCCTGGCTCAGGTCGCAGGTGCTGTCAGAAATGATCTTGACCATTTCTGCTGTTTCCTCCTTCGAATGATCAGTCAAAGAAATTGCGCAGTTTACATGGTCATTGTAAACGTTCTATCTAAACTCAAACGAAACTCAGCCCAAGAAAGCGCTCAAATTGCTGATGACGGCGGGCGCATCGGTCATCACGCCGGTCAGCTGCAAAACGATGACCAGAACGCCCAGCACGGTCACATACAGCGCAAAGCCGTTGAGGGATACGCGGCTGATGAGCTTCATGAAGAAGCGGATGGACAGATAACCGGCGATAAAAGCCATCAGCACGCCCACGAGGATGGCAGGCAGGTCGCCGCCGAGGCTTGCACCGCTTTCCAGCACATGCATGCCTTCGCTCAAAGCGCCTGCAACGATGGCGGGAGCGCTCATCATAAAGCTGAACTTGGCGGCAGCGGTACGGTCAAGCTTGACGCTTACACCGCCGAAAATGGTGCTGCCGCTGCGGCTGATGCCGGGCAGCATGCCCACAGCCTGCAGGCAGCCCATCGCCAGCGCTTCCTTCAAGCCTACGCTGCTCTTTTCGCAGCCCTTGTCGGCGTTGCGGCGGCTGAATACCTGCGTCAGGTACAGCATCACGCCCGTCAGCAGGAAGCACACGCCCAGGATGGTGTTGTGCGTTTCAAAGTAATCCAGCGCATCGCCAAAGAGCACCTTGGCAGCCAACGCGGGCATGGAGGCCATGAACAGCAAAAACAGCGTGCGATTCTTGATGGGGTGCAGAAGCATATCCACCCAGTCTTTCCAGAAAACAATGCCGACCGCAGCCAGCGAGCCCACATGCAGCAGCAGGTTAAACAGCAGCTGATGCTCGGTATCCACCCCGAAAAGTGCCTGCAAAAGGTTCAGGTGACCACTGGAGGAGATGGGCAAAAACTCGGCAAGACCCTGGATAAGGCCAAGGAATGCGCCTTCGAAAATACTCATTTCATTTCTTCCTTTCCATAATACAATGGATGTTATGGCAAATCCGCCGTTCAGTATACACCATTTTCCCGTTTCTGTCACGGAAAAGCCTGCGCCTTCTGTCAATTTTATGCCGCTCTGCCTGCGTTTAGACACGCGGCACGCGCAGCGCATCCGCGGCATAGGATGAGGATGAACGCAAGTTCGTTGAATTCATGAATGTTCGGAGGCGTTTTCCATGCTTCACCGTCCGCCGCCCCATCCTCAGGGGTATATGATGCAAAAACTCATCGCCCGTCATCCTGTCGATTTGCCCTGTTACTGCACCGACCTTTGCACCGACGGCGCATGCCTTGCCCGCATCACCGGCGTAACGGCTTGTGCACCTGCATCCGTAACGCCCTGCGGCGCGGGCATGGCTGAAATCATCATCCCCGTAAGCGTCAGCGGCTGCGGCGCACAGGGCGCGGCGTGCGCTGTGTCTGCCACCGTGAGGGTGCAGGCCGCACTGCCTCCGTTTTTGCTTTGCCCGCCCGAGCCCTGTACGGTGCTGATGGCGCTGCCCTGCGTGCGCCTGCTTCACGCCGAGCCTTCCTGCGGAGGCTGCTTCCGCGCAACGCTTTGCATCCGCCTTGAGATCTGTCTTCTGCGCTACGAGGTATGTCCCTGTCCTCCGCCGCATCCTGTCTGTCCGCAGCTGCCGCTGTATCCGCCGCCCATCCGCTGAAGCGCACACTTGTCACAACACGGGCTTCCACATTGACAAAGCCGCCGCCATGATTTACTATATATCATGGTAGTTTATGCGGCTTTTTGCCGCGTCCGGAGGTTGCTTTTCAATGAAGAAAACCCTGTTTGTGATTGTATGTCTGCTGCTGTTGAGCCTGCTTGTTCCCGCCCTTGCGCAGGAGCTGCCCCTCAGCGGCTGCGCCTATGTGGATACCAATGCCAACCTGGTCTGCGACAGCGGCGAAGCGCTGCTGGCGGGCGTGCCCGTCAAGCTGGAGACCGCCACGGAAGAAGGCTGGCAGACCGTGCAGGAGACCGTGACCGATGAGTACGGCCGTTATACCCTCAGCGTGCCCGCAGGGGACGGCGAATACCGCGTTGCCTCCTCCGTCAGCGATGACAGCCTGTTTGTTGCAGCCGTAGGCCACACCCGCCTTGTGGAAAACAACTGGGCGCTTGCCTATGTCGGCGGCAGCGCCGAAAACATGGATATCAGCCTGCGCGAAGGCGTAAAGCTGACCGTGGTCGTGTATAACGATGAAAACGCCAACGGCCAGCAGGGCACCTATGAAGAGGGTGTGCCCGGCATTCTGGTCGAATTGCTGGATGGCGAGGAAATCGTTGCCTCCGGCGTTACCTACCGCAAAAATCCCCTCTCCCTGACCGCCGAGCCCGGCGATTACTGCCTGCGCGCCACCCTGACGGATGATTATGCCTTTACCGTCAAGGGCTCCCAGAGCGTGCTGGAAGGCACGGACGCCGCGGACGGCGTTGCCCAGAGCGATATCATCACCGTTTCTGCAGAAGGCACCAACAAAGAGTACATCGCCGTACGCTCCACGGGCTCTTTCAGCGGCATGGCCTTTGAGGACGTGAACAACAACGGCATCCTTGACGAGGGCGATGAAGGCGTTGCGGGCGTTACCGTGTACCTCAGCGGCGAGCGCACCGGCACCAAGCGCGAGCTCGTCACCGGCGAAGACGGCCTTTACAATTTTATCCGTCTGCCCGGCGACCGCTACACCGTGACCGCACAGCTGCCCGAAGGCATGCTCTACGCCCGCTACTCTCAGCAGGGCGGTGACCTGCGCAGCATTTTTACGGGTGAAAATCTTGAGCGCGTGTTTACCGTCAAGTCCGGTGCTGCCACCGAGAGCAAGCACATCGGCGTTATCCAGCGCGGCGCCATCGCAGGCCGCGTATTCCTTGACCTCAACTACAACGGCATCCCCGACGAGGGCGAGCCCGGCTACAAGGGCGTGACCCTGCAGGCCCTCAAGCAGTCTGACGGCGAAGCTGTCGCCAAGACCGTTTCTCTGGAGGACGGCACCTTCCGCGTGGAAAACCTGCGCTCCACCACCTACCGCCTGCGCGCCGTGCTGCCCGATGACGGCTCCCTGTTTACCGTTGCCGCCGAAGGCACCATTGAAGAAGTCAACCTCTTTGAGCAGCGCTCCAACCGCCGCGAATACACCGTGGCCCCCATCGTGATGACCAGCGGTGAAGAACGTTATGCCGTGGTGGGCGTTGCTTTGGGCGCCACCATCAGCGGCACCGTATTTGAGGATGCCGATTACAACGGCCGCCTCAACGGCAGCGAAAAGAAGCTTTCCGGCATCGAAGTGCGCGCCGTGGATATGAACGGCGAAGTCGCAGCCGAAGCTGTTACCGCCAAAAACGGCACCTACACCCTCAAGGGCCTCATGCCCGGCAGCTACATCGTGCAGGTG
>JAZKYW010000002.1:0-2959 GCA_045612325.1 Candidatus Limiplasma sp.
CACTTCTCCCGCGCCCTCCCCTGCTCCCGAAGAACCCTCGGGCGGCACGAGCGTGTTGCCTGACAGCGTGGCTGCCTGCCCCGAAACAGAGCAGTACACCGTAGAGCCCGGACAAACAGCTGCCGACCTGCAATTACGCAATCTGGTCAGCCGTCACACGCTGGAAAGCGCCAATCCGAATGTAGACCTTGATAATCTGCAGGCGGGACAAACGCTTTGCATCCCGCCCGATAACGTGCCCTGCACACTGCCGCAAAACTATACCCTGCTGGTTGGTGAAACCCTTGAAAGCGTTGCCATGCGGTATAATCTGCCTGTGGCAAGCCTGCTCAGGGCCAATCCCTGCCTTGCGCCGCAGGATTTTGAGCCCGGCGTTACCGTGGTGCTGCCCCGTTAATCGGCTGCCTGTGCAAGGCGGCTCACCAGCCGCTCCACGTATTGACGTGCTTCCTGCGCGCTTGCCAGCACATCAGCCTGCTCAGCGGGCGCGTCACCCATGAGCCCCACAAACTGGCTCACCTTCAGGCCGAGCGCGTCCTGCATGTCCTGGTCGCTGCCTTCGGAGGATACCAGATAATAGCACAGGATGGAATCCGTCTGCCCCATACGGTGGGCGCGGTCCTCCGCCTGAGAATGCACGGCGGGCGACCAGTCCAGCTCGCCAAACACCACACAGCCTGCCCTTTGCAGGTTCAGACCTGCGGCTGCACGCAGTGAAATGCAGCAAAGGTCCGTCTTGCCCGACATGAAACGTTCCACGGAGCGTTCCTTCATGTCGGGCGTTTCTCTGCCCGTGATAAAAGCGGGAGAAAAGGCATGCAGTTCTTTCTTGTAAATATCCATCACTTCATGGTGATGGGCAAACAAAAGCACTTTCTCGCCCGCATCCAGCAGCGCACGCACAAACTGAGCCACATATGGAGCTTTTGCAACGCCCGTCGCCTGCCTTTCGCCGCGTTCGATCTCCATCTCCCACAGCGCGCGCTGGCTTGCGTTGGCCTGCGTATCGTTTTTCAGCTGCAGCACCGTCTGCCTGACGGGCTCCATCAATTTGCGGTAGACGCTGTCATCGCTGTCGACCGCCATGACCAGGCGGCGTTTGGGCGGCAGGTCCTTGAGCACGTCCTGCTTGGTGCGGCGCAGCATCAGGCCTTCTTCGCGCAGTTTTTCACCCAGCAACTCGGGCTTGGCTACGATTTGATTGCCGTAGCCGTAGCACCACTCACGGGTAAAGCTTTCATAATCGCCAAGGAAATGAAAATCCAGAATGTTGACCACATTCCAAATTTCCGCACCGCGGTTGTAAATGGGCGTGCCGCTCAGACCGATCACGCGGTCGGCAGCTTCTGCCAAAAGACTGGCAGCAGAATATTTTTCCGTACCGGCATGGCGCAATTCCTGAATCTCATCAAAAATGACGGTCGGAATCTGCATCTCGGGCAGCGCTTCCTTCCAGCCGCGCAGCAGCAGATAATGCATCAGATAGATATCTGCCTCGGGCAGCTGATAAGGTTTGAGCCCTTTGATAACATGCACCCTGAGCGGTGTGCCATCCTGTCTGCGTACAAAACGCGCGATCTCGTTTTGCCAGTTGCGCATCAGGTGCGGAGGCGCTACCACCAGCGCGGGATATGCTCCCGTTTCGGACAGCATGGCAAGCGCCTGTACGGTTTTGCCAAGGCCCATTTCATCCGCCAGCAGGCCGCGCTCCGTACGCAAAAGAAAACCCAGACCTTCCTCCTGAAACCCTGTCAGTTTGCCCATGAAGGTGGTAGGGTCGGGCTTGATGCGCACGGGCATGAGCTTTGCTTCTTCACGGCGGATGACATACTCCCGCGCCTGCGCAAGCGCATCCTCCCAGCGGGCCATATCTGCTGCCTTTACAGTAAGCGGATAGCGCAGCATCAGCCAGTTCAGTTCGCCCACGATGCGCCTGTGCGCCGTAAAACGCGCTTCGCCGCGCTTGCCTGTATCAGCGCCCGGAAAAAGGCGTTTGCAAAGTTCCGTAACGCCCGGGTCGCCCTTGACCACCCAGCATTTGCGGCGCTTATTGTAGCTGAGCGTACCGTAGGTGCGGCGGTCTGCGCCGTGTTCGGGCTGCGCACCGCTCGAATCCAGCAGATAAGGCGGCATCAGGATCAAATCTTCCTGTTCATTCACGGCAAAGCCACCCCCCACAATTGATTGAGCACGATCACATGCACAGGTTTTCCAAGCACGGTTTTGGGTGCGCTGACCGTGCGCTGCGTAAGCAGCACGATGGCGGCAACGTCCTCGCAGGCAGCATAGCGCATCAGCTGTTTGCGAACATCCGATGCATTCGGCTTGCCTTTTTTGATTTCGATACCCACATCCCCCACCAGATAGTCGATTCGGCAGCCGGGCGCAAGCTTAGCCTCATGCTGATAAGCCAGCCCCGCTTCACCAAGCCTTTGAGCGACCAGTTGGTGGATATCGTTTTCGTATAACGCAAAAGGAGACCGAAGCTCCTTCAATGCGTCAAGCACTGCAGCAAGCATACGATCTCCTTTCTTCCTGCAAGCGCAGCTGATTACAGCTCGATGCGCTTGTTGGTGTTGCTTTCGCGGTACATTACAAAGCGGCGGCCGATGCACTGCACAGGCTCGGCGTGTACGCGCTCGCACAGCTCATTCAGAGCTTCGCGGGCGGACAGTTCGCAGTTCTGCTGAACGGCGCACTTGATCAGCTCACGGGCTTCCAGAGCATCGTAGGCTTCCTTGACGGTGTTTTCGCTAATGCCATCCTTGCCGATATAGAGGATGGTTTCCATGGTGTTGGCCATGCTGCGCAGGGTAGCGCGCTGTTTGCTGGTAAGCATTGTATCTGTTTCTCCTTCGTCTGTTGGGTCAAGCGGTATGTTTAATCGATGAAGTCAAATTCCATATCGCCGATGGAAATGGTGCTGCCTTCACCGGCGCCCTTATCACGCAGAGCCTGA
>JAZKYW010000003.1:0-2858 GCA_045612325.1 Candidatus Limiplasma sp.
GACTGCCCATCCTATGTTATGATATACTCAGCAAAATAGACAGGGGCGGGAGAAAATCCTGCCCCTTTTCCATTGTGCCTGATGCACCGAAAGGAGTTTATGAATGCTTTTCACTTGTGAACAGGTGTCCGGCGGACACCCTGATAAAATTTGCGACCAGATTTCTGACGCCATTGTGACCGACTGCCTGAAGCACGACCGCAACAGCCGCGTGGCTGTGGAGTGCATGATCAAAGGCTACGATGTTACCATTGCAGGTGAGATCACTTCCAAGCATGAGCCTGACTGCAAGGCGCTGGCCCGGCATGTGCTGTTCAGCTATAGCGCCTACGATGATCTGCCCAAGTACAATATTTCCGTGAACATCACGCGCCAAAGCCCGGACATCGCTCAAGGCGTTGACAGCACCGTTGACAAACAGCTGGGCGCCGGGGATCAGGGCATGATGTTCGGCTACGCCACCAGCGAAACCCGTGAAATGCTGCCGCTGCCCTATGTGCTGGCATGTGAGGCTCTGGAGCGTCTGCGTGATCGCGGTGCCGGCTGTTTGCTTCCGGATGCGAAATGCCAGGTCACCTTCGACTACGGCAAGCATCGCATCGACACCTTCCTGATTTCCACTCAGCATACTGAGGATGCCAGCAACGAGGACGTGTACAACATCGTCCTGCAGGTGATGAAGGATACTGCGAAACGCTATGGTCTCAACACCGATTTCAAAGTGCTGGTCAATCCCACTGGCAGATTTGTCATCGGCGGTTCTTTTGCCGATACCGGTGTGACGGGTCGAAAGATCATCGCTGATACCTATGGTGGTGTCTGCAGGCACGGCGGTGGTGCTTTCAGCGGCAAGGATCCCACAAAGGTCGACCGCTCTGCTGCCTACATGGCGAGGAAGATTGCAAAGGACATCGTTCGCGCACACCTCGCTCGCCGGGTGGAGGTGCAGCTGGCATATGCTATTGGTGTCGCAGAGCCGGTTTCCATCTCGGTGGATTGCTTTGGTACGAACCTTGTGCCCAAGCGATTCATCGTGAATTGGATTCGAAAGCACTACGACTTGACGCCCGCCGGCATCATTTCTTTCCTTGGTCTGCGTGATGTGGACTATAACATGGTAGCCTACGGCGGGCACTTCCGTCATGGCTGGATGCCTTGGGAGAAATAAATATACTTTCAGAATTAGCTTGACTTATATGGGCTTCAGAGTGATATATGGCATACCCCAAGGAACAAAGGAGGATTAGCCATGAAACTCAATACCCGCCCCGAAAACCGCAAGGAAATGGTCAAGGCGATTTCTGAACTGACTGCCACCGAAGCAACTTACCTTTTCACGCCGACCTACGCATTTCAGATCGGCGCCATTACCGTCAACCGTGACGGCACCATTGACTGCGAGGACGAAACGATGATCGAAACCATTAAGCCCATGCTGATCGAACGCGGCTGGCTGGAAGCAGAAGCTGAAACCGAAGCTCCCGTCGAAGCCCCGGTTGATTCCAAAGAGATCCCCGAAGATACCGAACCGATCCGTGTTGCCCAGATGGACATTGCGATGCCGGTTGAAAACTGGACGGTCGCACAGATGACCAACCTGCTGCGGATGCTTTATTGTAAGCAGACCCTTATCAACCGCATGCTGGACTACAACATGCTCTACATCGAAGAGAGCTTCGTCAAGGCGATTTCAGAGAATCAGCCGGAAACCACGGCGGATTTCGAAGCCCGCATCAAGGCCGCCATCGAAGCTGATTGCATTTGCGGATTCAGCATTGCCGAGGGCAAAGCGACCCTATCCACTCCAGCCGCAGGAGATGAGCCAGAACGCTGGAAGGCTTACGTCCACCTTTGGTCGGCGATTCTGAAGAGCGCCGAAACCGCCGCCCGGATCAACCTCAAACGCGTGGACGATTCTGAAAACGAAAAGTACCACGCCAACAGCTGGCTGATGCGCATGGACTTCGGCGGTCCGGATTTCAAAGAGACCCGCCGCATCCTGATGGGACACTTGAACGGCTTCGCCGCATTCAAGAGCGCCGCCGACATGCAGGCCCACAAGGAGAAGTACGCACAGCGCCGCCGAGACCAGCGGGAGGTGAACCAGAATGTTCAGCCTGAAGCCTGAGCGACTCAAAGCCCTCCGGGAACAATACCCGGTGGGCTGCCGTGTTCGGCTCAACCACATGAACGATCCTTACCGACCTGATTTGAAGGAGGGCGCGCTTGGAACGGTCGTGCATGTGGATGATACCGGCACGATTCACGTTGCATGGGACTGCGGTTCCTCACTGGGTGTTTTGCTCGGTGTGGATTCCTGCACGAGGATTTACGAGGAGGATGCACATGACCGATAAGATGAATACCCGCCTTGGCGATTTGAAAGCCAGACAGCATGCTGGTGAACACATGCGCTGCCCTCGATGCGGCGCCGACACCATGAAAGCTCCCATTCACACCAATGCCCTGAGCAGATTGGCAGACATCTATATCTGCGATGCTTGCGGATCGGCAGAAGCGATGCTGGCATTCATGAACCAAGAGTACCCGCTCACCAGCTGGTCTGCCTTCCAGCCCAACCGACCCGAATCTGATTTCAGAGATCTTCCCGCCAGCGATGTACTGATGAGAGTGACCCTCCACCAGATCGACACCCTCACGGAGATTTGTAAGCGGTGCAACGAAGACCCGGAGCACGCCGCCGAGTACAGGCTTGAGGCATTTGAAAGCTGTCCGGGGCTGACCGAACTTTGGCCGCAGCCCTTCCAAGCAAAATACGATGCGGCGGACGGCGCGGTGCTGGTTCGATTCAAGAGCGACGAGCATGGTATCCTTCAGATGGCTATCAACACCATAGA
>JAZKYW010000004.1:0-1500 GCA_045612325.1 Candidatus Limiplasma sp.
CCAACTCCTACGCCGAGGCCGACAAGATCGTCACCCTCAAGGGCGAGACCACTGTCGAAGACTACCGCTAATTCAACCAAACCACGCCGGTTCGGCCATAGCCGGACCGGCGTTTTTGACATAAGGGAGATACCGTTATGAAGATCGATATTCCCTACGGCAAGGGTCATCAGGCGCTGAACGTGCCCGATGACCGTCTGCGCGGCGTGCTTGCCCCCGCACAGGCAAGCGGCGAAACGGCTGACCAGCAGGTGCTGGTGCGCAGCGCTCTGCAAAATCCCATCGGCGGCCCCGCGCTTTGCGAGCTGGTGAAGGATAAGCAGCGCATCGTGCTCATCACCAGCGATCACACCCGTCCCGTTCCCAGCGGCCTGACCCTGCCTTTGTACCTTGAAGAGATCCGCAAGGGCAATCCCGCGGCGGATATCACCATTCTGGTGGCTACGGGCGTGCACCGCGCCACCACCGAAGCCGAAATGCGCCAAAAGTTCGGCGACGTCATTGTGGATAACGAGCATATCGTTGTCCATGATGCGGATGCCCCCGACCTTGTGATGATGGGCATTCTGCCCTCGGGCGGCGAACTGTGGCTGGACCGTCTGGTTGCCGAAGCCGACCTCGTGATCAGCGAAGGCTTTGTGGAGCCGCATTTCTTCGCAGGCTTCTCGGGCGGACGCAAGAGTATCCTGCCCGGCGTGGCAGGCCGCAGGACCATCATGTACAACCACAACGCGGGCTTCATTCAGCACCCCGCCAGCCGTCAAGCCAGCCTGACGCACAACCCCATCCACCGCGATATGGTTTTTGCCGCCGAGACTGCAAAGCTGGCTTTCATCCTGAATGTGCTGCTGGATGGCGACAAGCGCGTCATCGCAGCCTTTGCGGGCGACCCCGTCAAGGCGCACGAAGCGGCCTGCGAATGCTGCCGCGCCCACACCGCCGTACAGGCTGTGGAGGCGGATATCGTGGTCACCTCCAACGGCGGTTATCCGCTGGACCAGAACATCTACCAGTGCACCAAGGGCATGAGCGCCGCGGAAGCCTGCGTGCGTGAGGGCGGCGTGATCATTCTTTGCGCAGGTCTGGGCGACGGACACGGCGGCAAGGATTTCTATCACTGGTTCGCCGACCGCAAGGACGCTCAGGAAGTGCTGCGCGATATCGAAAACATCCCCGCCAACGAGACCATCATGGACCAGTGGCAGGCACAAATCCACGCGCGCGTGATGAAAAAGGCGTTCTGCATTTTCGTCAGCCCCGAGGAAAACCGCGAAATGCTGGAAGCCATGCACATGGGCTGGGCTGCCACCGCAGACGATGCGCTTGCCATGGCGACCGAAATGCTTGGTCAGAACGCTTCCGTGACCGTCATCCCCGACGGCGTGGGCGTTATTGTAACGAACGGCTGACGAGGGGCCAAGGGCTCCGCCCTTGGAATCCCGCCTAAGGGCTCCGCCCTTAGGAATCCCGCCGGGGCCCCGCCCCGGACCCCGCCAAAGG
>JAZKYW010000005.1:0-3320 GCA_045612325.1 Candidatus Limiplasma sp.
GGAAATGAACTATTTGGGCTCAAACAAAGTGCAGGGCTGCATTCTGGCGCTGATCCCTCAGCGTATTGCACGCGCGGAAGGTACCTTTTATCAGCGTCTTTGTTTCGATATGGAAGCCTATGCATCCGCGCTTGGCTACCAGCTGATCATCAGCAGCGTATCCGGCAGCGATGAAAAGCTTTGCCGCCCCCCTGCTCTGCTGGGCAGCATTGCCTGTATGGGCATTATCACCGTCGGCAACCTTTCTGCCAACTACTGCCGAATGATCTACAGCCTTGGCCTCCGCTATGTAATGGCTGACCAGTTTTACGATGACATTCCCGTCAGCAGCGTGGTAACGGCCAACAGTTCCGCCAGCTACCAGCTGACCAAGCTGCTCATCGACCGTGGGCACCGTTCCATCCAGTTTTTCGGCGCAAGTCACCGAACCTCCAGTCTGGAAGAACGCTGGGTGGGTTACAAGCGCGCCATGCGCGATCATCAGCTGCCCATTCTGAACAACCGTCTGAGCGACGCATCCTCTATCGAATCGCAGAAACTGATCGTTCAGGCGCTGCGCGAGCTGCCCAAGCTGCCCACCGCTTTCGTGTGCGGTCACGACAAGATCGCGCTGGACCTGATCGAAGCACTCCAGAAGCGCGGTCTGCGCTGCCCTGAGGATTTCTCTGTTGTAGGTTTCGATGATGTGCAGACACATGAGGTTCAATCTCTCGACCTTACCACCTATCGCACGCCCCACACTGCCATTGCGCGATCCGCCATCGATTTGCTTTATGATGAAGGAGCGCCCAAGCGCGTACAGTTGTACGGCGAACTGGTCGAGCGCGGAAGCATCAGGGACATCCGTGAAAAATGAATACAAAAAACAGGCCGTGCAGCCTAATGCCGCACGCCCTGTTTTTGATTCATCCAAGTAATATTCGCTTATTCTCCCGCCAGGCAAAGTCTGAGTGCGGTGATCTCCTCCTGCGTCAGTTGGAGCTTTTCAGCCAGATATGCCTCTGCTTCTGCTGCCAGCTCCGCCTGATAAAGGTCCGACACTTCAAACGCACTCTGCAAAGTGTGTACGATGTTACTTTCGGCGATCGCCTGATACTGCTCCGTATCCTTTTCAACGCCGTAGTAATTGGCATAGGTGATCATATAATCTTCCACCACTTCCTGTGCTGAAGCGCCCATGAAACATTCCAGAAGCGCACTCACAAACCCTGCGCAGTCCTTGCCTTCGTCGCAATGCACCAGATAGGGACCTTTGTTTTCCGTCATAAAGCGCAGACCTTGCGCCAGGCCATTTTGGAAATCCTTCGCCATAAAATCTATGCCAAGGTTGAGAGGCATGACATTGCAGGCAGCATAAGCACTCTGTGCAAAGCCTTCATAGCTTTGCATCACCGTCTGAGAATTAGCCAGGTTGACCACCGTACGGATGCCCGCTGCCTTGACGGCCGCATCCGCAAAAGCGTTGCGGTTCAGCTCAGGATTCACAGGAGACGAGCTGCGGTACAGCACGCCTTCCCCCATGCCCGTAGTGGCAATATTGCGGAAATTGGCAAACGCTTCATCGCTGAGATGTGCATAATCGCTGCGCTCGTTGGTACGCACCAGTCGTCGAATCAGATACTCGTTCAGGTAGCCGCCCGCTTCCTTCATGGCAAAGCGGACCTCCACAGGTTCCGCCACCAGCATATCCCAATGATAACCGGGTTCTTCTTCCTGCTTAGTTTTCACAGCAATGCCCAAAGTTGTAGCCAGATCACTCATGTTGATCGCCATGATCACTTCATCCGCGCCGTTCTCCTCGTCGATCACAACGCGACAAACCAGCTCACCCTCATCCACATCAGTATAGCTGGTGCCTACAGGCATGGTCAAAGTGCTGCCGTTGATCTCCACCTCGATGATATCGCCGTATGTGTATCCCACGTTCAGAAGTTCTGAGCCATCAATGCTCAAAACCAGATTTCCGTATTTCTGGATCTCCTGCACCGTGGTGGTTCCCTGCGTTTCCGCACAGCTTACACCCAGCAGCAGGCACAGTACCAAGCATACCGTAAACAGCTTCTTCATTACATTCCGCATTTTTCTTCCTCTTTTCCGTTTTGAGTGTTGGAATCTGAAGATATTATAACGCATTTTTTGTTTGATGAAAAGCAAAAAAGAACACCTTGATCTCTCAAGGTGTTCTTGGTGGTAGCGGCGATCCATTCGTCTATGCCTACTTGAAGGAAGTTAGCGTCATAACGTTCTTTGTGAATTGTAACCTTGTCTTGGTTGGGGAAAGAAATTTGTGCCATAAAATTTTTTACCTCTCTTATTTGAAAATTTTGATGAGAAAGAATGCTGCCCATCAAAAATGAACAGCAGGAAAGAAGCCAATCATGGCGATGCATCATTCAAATGTTGCTGTATTATTTCAGAGATGACATTCTCTCTCATTTGTTACCTATATTATACCTCAAATTTTAGGGATGTGCAAATTTCCACTCCTGAAAACCTTTTATGACATTCAAAATTTGATTTATCTAAAAATTGGGCGTAGAATATAAGTAAAGTAAAAATCAAATCTACGAGGTGAAAAAAGTGAAAATCAATTTTCTTGACCTTCCCTTCCGCTTTGAATAGGCGAAAGGCGTTGTATTGCCTGAACCGTTCTTCATCCATGACGGTGAAATCGTTATCTGGACGCAGAACCAAAACCTGTACTGTCAGTTCCGCATTGTGGAGGGCGACATCAAAGAATGCGCACGTCTGCTGGTCAGAGCCTTTGAACTGCTCGACCAATACAGGCTGGAATGGGAGTACACAATCCTGAAGGAAAGCATCCCCCTTGTTTACGATTCAGACTCTTCATACATTCTTGATGAAGAAATGTACTATTGATTATCAGTGCCGAAAGTTCCCTGCTCGAACTGTAAGCATAAATGGAGTGATAAAATACAGAACAAGCTAAATTTGACGTACGTAATACGTCCTTGAGGGCTTCTTCAAGGTAAATACCGGGTTTCATTATTTGATTGTCTCCTATTGCTATGTGGTTTGAATGATCAGATAAATATCCTTCTCATTTCTTACCTATATTTTACATTGAATTTTTAGCAAAGGCAAATTTTAATAGATTGAAAATTCTTATGGAAGCTCTGTGAAACTTCTATACAACTAGAGTAAAGTTCAGCGAGCATCAAAGCGCCGTGAAAAACCTTCCTGTTTCATTGAAGTGTTCACAAAAATATGATAACATTATTCATACAACTCATTCGAGGAGGGCGCAGAATGGCCGTATGTTACAAAAGGCTGCTGCACTTGATGATTGAAAAAGACGT
>JAZKYW010000006.1:0-9652 GCA_045612325.1 Candidatus Limiplasma sp.
ATAAACGTCCTTGGTCTTGCCTTCGTAAACCTTCTTCATGAATCATGCCTCCGCATTTCAAATCAGAATTTGTTTTCCTGTACAGTTATACCACAAAGCCCCCGCAAAATAAAGAGTTTTTTGAAAATAATCTCATATTTCGGAACTTTTTTATATTATCAGAGTGTAATGTTCGGCTTTTCGGTCAAAAGAAAAAAGCCGTCCATATCGCATGGACGGCTGAAAAATCAGTTGCGCAGGCTGTGCAGAGGAGCGGGGATGCGGCCGCCGCGCTGGATGAAGTCATCGTTCTTGTAGCCGTTGACCTCCATGATGGGGGCAAAGCCGAACAGACCACCGAAATTGACGGTGTCGCCGGCCTTTTTGCCGGGCGCGGGGATCACGCGCACAGCGGTGGTCTTGTTGTTGACCATACCGATAGCAGCTTCATCGGCAATGATGCCGGCGATGGTGTTGGCGCTGGTATCGCCGGGAATGGCGATCATATCCAGACCGACGGAACATACGCAGGTCATGGCTTCCATCTTTTCAAGACGCAGACAGCCGGCAGCGGCAGCCTCGATCATACCGATATCCTCGCTGACAGGGATGAAAGCGCCGCTCAGGCCGCCAACGTGGCTGGACGCCATTACGCCGCCCTTCTTGACCATGTCATTGAGCATGGCAAGCGCAGCGGTGGTGCCGGGAGCACCCGTCATTTCAAGTCCCATTTCGCTCAGGATATAGGCAACGCTGTCGCCGCGCGCAGGGGTGGGCGCAAGGGACAGGTCAACAATGCCGAAAGGCACGCCCAGACGGGCTGCGGCTTCCTGGGCTACCAGTTCGCCTACGCGGGTGATCTTGAAAGCGGTGCGCTTGATGGTTTCAGCCACCACGTCAAAAGTTTCGCCGCGCACTTCCTTGAGAGCACGTTCTACAACGCCGGGGCCGCTGACGCCTACGTTAACAACAACTTCAGGCTCGCCCACACCGTGGAAAGCGCCGGCCTTGAAGGGGTTATCCTCCACAGCATTGCAGAATACCACGATCTTGGCACAGCCAAAGCCATCGGTATCGGCAGTCAGCTCGGCGGTCTTTTTGATCACATGGCCCATTTTGCGCACAGCATCCATGTTGATGCCGCTGCGGGTGGAACCAACGTTGACGCTGCCGCACAGGCGCTCGGTCTTGGCAAACACCTCAGGCATGGCCTCCAGCAGAGTCTCCTCCGCACGGGTAGAACCCTTGTGCATCAGCGCGCCGAAGCCGCCGATAAAGTTAACGCCAACTTCCTTGGCTGCTTTGTCCAGCGCCACGGCGATCTGCATGGGATCGCTGCCGCTGATCATGCTGACAGGGGTAACGCTGATACGCTTGTTTACGATCGGTACGCCCAGTTCGCTTTCCAGCTCACAGCCAACGCGCACCAGATGCTTGGCCTTCTGGGTCACCTTGGCATAAACAGCCTCCGCCGTTTCACGGTCGGTATTCTTTTTGCAATCCAGCAGGCTGATACCCATGGTGATGGTGCGGATATCAAAATGCTGCTCGCGGATCATCTGCATCGTTTGCAGGATCTCGTTTACCTCGATCATTGTGCTGAATCCTCCCGTCAGATACGGTGCATCGCGTCAAAAATGTCGGCGCGCTGGATGTTGATCACTTCGCCCAGTTCCTCGCCCACTTCATTGAGGCGTACGGCAACATCGGCAATGGGAGCGGTAGCGGCGGTCATGTCCACGATCATGAGCATGGTAAAATAACCGTCCAGAATGGTCTGGGAAATTTCCAGAACGTTTACGTTCATTTCAAACAGCGCGGTGCTCACCTTGGCGATGATACCGGGCTTATCCTTACCGGTTACGGATACAAGTGCTTTCTGCATACTGATTTCCTCCTTGATGGTATATGCATACATTTCATACGATACCCCGAAAAAACGCCCATGTCAAGGCAAGCGAAGGCTGATTTGCTGCCAAATGAACAATCCCGCTGCATTTACCTTGCATTTCCCGCAAAAATGTGTATCATAAGAAAGGATCAAATCAAACGAAAGGCGGCGAAAAGCCATGCAAAAGCGAGCTGTTGCAGTTCACGATATTTCCTGTGTGGGCCGCTGCTCCCTCACGGTCGCTCTGCCTGTTTTGAGCGCCGCAGGGCTGAACACCGCCATCATCCCCACCGCGCTTTTGAGCACGCACACGGGCGAGTTCAGCGGCTACACCCATCTGGACCTTTCCTCTCAGCTGCGCCCCATCGGCGACCATCTTGCCACGCTCGGGCTGCATTACGATACCTTTTATTCGGGGTATCTGGCAAACGGCGCACAGGTGGATGAGATTCTGCACCTGATGGATGTGCTGTGCGACAGCGAAACGCACATTTTTGTTGACCCCGCCTTTGGTGACCACGGCCGCATGTACAGCCTGATGGACGAGAGCATGCCCCGCCAGATGCGCAGGCTCATCAGCCGCGCACGCACCATCGTGCCCAATGTGACCGAGGCAAGCTTCCTGCTTGACGAGCCCTACCCCGGCGACAACGCATCCGAAGAGGTCATCTCCGACTTCTGCCGCCGTCTGGTGGATGCCGGCCCCGAGAATGTGGTCATCACCGACGTCAACTTCAAGCCCGGGCAGACAGGCATCGCGGTTTTCAGCCGCAGCATGCAAAAGCCCGTGTACATGTTCCACGAGCGTTTTGAAGGTCTTTTCCATGGCACGGGCGATGTGTTTGCTGCGTTCCTGCTGGGTGCGCTGATGAATGACCATCCCCTCGAAAAGGCCGCCGCCATCGCGCTGGAGCTCATCCACGCCGCCATCGCCCAAACCGTTGCCGGCGGCGAGCATCTGCGCTACGGCATGCAGTTTGAAATAGTGCTGCCCCTGTTTTGGAAACGCCTGCAAAAGTAAACATGTTTGCTTATTCATAAGCATATCCTCCCCTGTACCGCCGCTGACGGAAAGGGGAGGTTTTTTGATGCTTGAAAAGCTCAAACGCGCGGATATCCCGCAGGAGCTGGTTTTCGGCTGGCCGCGCTCGGTGCTTTTGGGGGATGAAAAGCTGATCGTGGAACAGCATCAGGGCATCTTTGCCTGTACCGAGCAGGAAATCGTGCTCAAAACAGGCTGTGGGCTGATGGTCATTACGGGGGATAAGCTTTCTATCTCCCGCTTTGACGGTGATGGTCTGGTGGTATTCGGTCATATCGAAAAGCTTTCTTACCGACCGAAAGGATGATTCCTCCATGCGTTTGCCCTATTGCTCGGAACACTTCAGCGTGCAGGGGCTCAACCTTGAACGCTTTCTGAATTTGCTTTTGCAAAACGATATCCGTCTGCTAAAGGCAAAGCGCACGGATACCCGCACGCTTCGCTGCACATGCAGGTCCGCAGACCTGCCGGTCATTCTCGACCTTGCCGCCCAAAAAGGCTGGAGTATTCAGCACACAGGCTCGGCAGGCCTTTCCGCTGTGTGGATGCACATCCGCAAGCGTCCGGGAATCCCGATAGGCCTCACGCTGATGTTTGTGTTTCTGTGCGCGGCTACACGGTTTATATGGAAAGTGGACATTCGCGGCGCGGATGCCTATCAGGCGGAGCTTTCCTCCTTTTTGCAGCAAAGCGGCTATACAGCAGGCATCCCCCGAAACCGCATTGATGCAAAAGCTTTGGAAAGCATCCTTACCCAGCGATATCCCGAAATCGCCTGGTTTCAAGCCTACGTCAGCGGCATGACGCTTGTTGTGGAAGTCACACACGGCACGTTGCCCCCGCAGGAAGAAACCCACGAAGCAGGCAGCGTGTACGCCGCTCAAAACGGCATCATCCATTCCATACGCGTCTACGCAGGTACGCCTGCCGTCAAAGCGGGAGATGTGGTACAAAAGGGAGATTTGCTCATTCGCGGAGAAGAACGCTCCTATGACGGCACGCTAAGGCAGGTACATGCGGATGGCGTAGTGTTGGCACGCTGCTGGCAAAGTTTTTCCGTGCGCTTGCCCATGTATGAGCTGCACTCCATTGAAACAGGCGCAGAAACTGCTGTCACTGCTCTGTGCACTCCCTGGTTTTCCGTCCCGCTTTCGGGTGATGAACCTGCGTATCTTACAAGCAACCGCATCATCACTCAAGTCCCTGTCGGCGGCGTGTTTTTCCCTGTTTACCGTCAAACCACGCTTTACCGTGAGGTCAGCCTTGAGAAACTCCCGCGCGATGAGCAAACCGTACGCTCCGAAGCCGAGCAGGCAGCCCTCAAAAAGCTGAAAATGGCGCTGTTTGACCATGATATCATTGACAAATGGGTAGATTACTGTATGATAGAAGATGATACACTGGCGTTAACTGTAACCGCAGAGACGTTGGTGGATATCGGCGTGTTTGCTGCGCCGTGAACGGAGGATTATCCTTTTGTCTACAACCCCTGTATTTGCTGTTGAACTGACGAGCATGGATGCGTATCTTTCCATTTTTGGAGCCAACGGACGCAACCTGCCCATGATTGAAAATGAACTGGATGTTCAGCTGACCGTACGCGGTGATGAGCTGCTCATCGCCGGCACGGAAGAAAACGCGAACATGGCTGCTCAGGTGGTGGATAAACTGATCGACCTGCACAAGCGTCATGCTCAGATCGACCGTACCACCCTGCGCTACGCGCTCAGCCTTGTACGCGAAGGCCAGCTGGACCGTCTGGATGACATCGCCTTTGAAGTGGTCGCCATCACGCACAAAGGCCGTCCCATCCGCTGCAAGACCCTTGGCCAGTACGAATACGTCAAGGCCATCCGCGACCATGAACTCACCTTTGCCGTGGGTCCCGCAGGTACGGGCAAAACGTATCTTGCCATGGCGCTTGCAGTCGTTGCCCTGCGCAACAAGGAGATCGAACGCATCGTGCTCACCCGCCCCGCCGTGGAAGCCGGCGAAAAGCTGGGTTTTCTGCCCGGTGACCTGAGTCAGAAGGTAGACCCCTATCTGCGTCCCCTCTTTGATGCCCTCTACGATATGATGGGTACCGAAAGCTACCAGAAGCTGCAGGAACGCGGCGTGCTGGAAGTGGCCCCTCTGGCCTACATGCGCGGACGTACCCTGTCCGACAGCTTCATCATCCTTGACGAAGCCCAGAACACCACCCCCGAACAGATGAAAATGTTCCTCACCCGCTTTGGCGCAGGCAGCCGCGTTGTCGTAACGGGCGACGCCACCCAGACCGACCTGCCCGCAGGCAAGCAGAGCGGCCTTCTGCAGGCGATGGAAGTGCTCAAGGATATCCCCGAGATCGCCATCGTCAAACTGGGACAGGCCGACGTTGTACGCCACGACCTTGTGCAGACGGTCGTCAAAGCGTACGAGAATTACGAAAAGACACGGAGGACAAGCTATGATGCACGGTAAACATACCGCCCGCAAAAACCGCACCCTCAACTGGGAAGCGATCACGCAGGCCCTTCGCTCCAATTCGGCCCATTGCGTGTATGTGCTTGCTGTTTGCGTTGTTGTGCTCTCTGCGCTGTTTCTGGTGGCTATCACCCCTCAGCGCTATAACCTGAAGGAAGGCGACATCGCCCACACCACCATCACCGCCAGCAAGGATGTTGTGGACGAGATCAGCACCGCTCGCCAGCGCGAGCTTGCCGCTTCTCAGGTAGAACCTACCTATCTGTTCAAGGAGGATGTTGCCGAGAGCGTCAAAGAAGAGCTCAATGCCATCCTCACGCAGATCAGCTCGGTACAGCAGTACGGCACCAAGGTGCTGCAGCAGCTGTATCCTTCCAATGCTGATGCGCAGAAGAACTATATCTTTAATGAGGAAGAGCTTGCCCACGCACGTTCGCTGCTTACCCAGCTCAACCTTGCCGATTATCAGCTCAAGACCATCCTGCATGCCTCTGCCGACCAGATCATGAGCATGCGCGTCAATCTGACCTCTGCGGTGGAAAACTCCCTCAACACCACCATCCGCGAAGGCTATGTCAACGAGACCATCCAGTATCTGCAGCAGATGACCGCTTACAAGACGGATATGAACCTTCTGCAGAACGTTGTTACCCCCATCCTGCGCAAGGTCATCCAGCCCAACATGGTCATTGACCAGGAAGCGACCGAAAAGCTGCAGAATGAAGCCCGTGCAGCCGTTGACCCCGTCATCTACAAGCAGGGTCAGAACATCGTGCTTGCCCGCGAGCTGGTCACCGCCAATCAGGTAGCCATGCTGCGCAGCCTCGGCATGCTGGACGATGACAATGTGGACGTAATGATGTACGTGGGCGGCGTAATGATGGTGCTGCTCGGCGTTGGCATTCTGCTGCTTACGCTGCTGCTGCTTGATCGCAAAACGCTCAACTCTCCCAAGAGACTGATCATTCTCTCCCTCACCATGTGCATCACGATGGGTCTGAGCATTCTGGGCCGCCTCGTGCATGATTATCTCACGCCCGCGCTGCTCGTACCCATGATGATCACCGGTCTCATCGGCGCACGTGCCGCCATCGCAGGCACGCTGAGCATGAGCGTGCTGGTATCCGCCCTTGTTGCCGGCAGCGATACCACCTACGGCGCAACCATGGTGCACATTCTTGTAAGCGCGCTGGTTGGCGGTCTGTTGGCCGTGGTCATCATCCGCCGCAGACCTCAGCGCCAGCATGTACTGCTCAGCGGTCTTATCACCGCGCTGTGCAATGTTTTCATTATCCTCTCCATCGGCTTTATGACCGATACTTCCCTCGTCGATGTATTTTCCAAGGCTCTCTGGTGCGGCGGCGGCGCTCTGCTCTCTGCTGTGCTGTGCATCGCCCTTGACCCCATCTTTGAAGGTATCTTCAAGCTTGCCACCGCGACCAAGTTGCTGGAGCTGAGCAACCCCAACCATCCGCTGCTGCGCCGCCTGCTCATTGAAGCCCCCGGTACCTATCATCACAGCATTATCGTAGCCAACCTTGCCGAAGCCGCTGCTGAAGCCGTTGGCGGCAATCCCCTGCTTGCCCGCGCAGGCGCTTACTTCCACGATATCGGCAAGCTCAAGCGCCCCTTGTATTTCAAGGAAAACCAGATCGGCGACAATCCCCACGAGCGCACCAATCCCTATGTCAGCGCTGCGATTGTTACCGCCCACACCCGCGATGGCCTCATGATGGCCCAGCAGGCACATCTGCCGCAGGAGATTCAGTCCATCATTGCAGAGCATCACGGTGATACCCCTGTTGCGTTCTTCTATCATAAGGCGATGCAGCAGGCAGGCGATCAGCCCGTTGATATCGCCGATTTCCGCTATGACGGCAAGCGTCCCACCTCCATCGAAAGCGCTGTCATCATGCTGGCTGATACCGTGGAAGCCGCCGTACGCAGCATGCATGACCCGACTCCCGAGTCCATCCGCGCCTTCATTGCCAAGCTTGTCAAGGGCAAGATCGAAGATGAGCAGATGAGCGAAGCGCCCCTCAGCCTTGGCGATATCACCAAGATTACCGGCGCATTTGCTACGGTACTGCAGGGCGTATTCCATGAGCGCATCGAATACCCCACCATCAGCCCCAACGCCGCTGCTCATGTAGCTGCTCAGCAGAACGCTGCGCTCAAGCAGCCCGCTCCTGCCAAGGAAGAGCCTGTGAAGGCTGAAGCTGTTAAGCCCGAACCTGTAAAGGCTGAAGCTGTTAAGCCCGAGCCCGTAAAGGAAGCTCCTGCTCCTGAACCCCCCGCCGAAGGAGGCGAAAAGGCATGATCATCGAATGGGAACAGCGCATTTCCGCTCAGCCCACCGCTCCTTTTGCGCTGGTAGCCGAGTGCTGTCAGGCAGTTGAGGGCGTTGCTCAGCCGCTTGGCGTGCATCTTGTGCTGACCGATGACGAGGACATCCACCAAATCAACGCCGAATACCGCGGCATTAACCGCTCCACCGACGTGCTCAGCTTTCCCTCTGTCAACTATCCCAAGGGAAAGACCGCGCGCGACTGCGAAAAGCGAGTACGCGCCGAATATGATCCCGAGATGAAAGCCTGCATGCTGGGCGATATCATCATTTCCTGGGAACATGCCGTTGCGCAGGCCGAGGAATACGGTCACAGCGTCAACCGCGAACTTTGCTACTTGTTTGCCCATGGGCTGTTTCACCTGATGGGCTACGACCACATGGAAGAAGACGAGAAAAAGGAGATGCGTGCAATGGAAGAAAAAGCCCTGCAGATGGCAGGCATTTCCCGCGACGAAAACGCCTCCCCCGTAAGCGATGAGCAGCTTTTGCAGCTTGCCCGCATCGCCATGAAAAACAGCTACAGCCCCTACAGCAAGTACTCCGTAGGCGCTGCACTGCTTTGCAAAAACGGCCGCGTATATCTTGGCTGCAACATTGAAAACGCATCCTTCGGCCTTACCAACTGCGGCGAACGCACGGCTCTTTTCAAGGCTGTCAGCGAGGGCGATCGCGAGTTTGATGCCGTTGCCATCGCCTCCAACGGCTCCTTCCCCTATCCCTGCGGCGCATGCCGTCAGGTGCTCAACGAGTTTGCACCCGAACTGCGAGTGCTGGTCATCAACGGCGAAGGCGAAGTAGACAAGACCACCCTGCGCCAGCTTCTCCCCCACGGCTTCGGCCCCAAGGATCTGCCCGACTAAATTTTGTTTGATATACAGAAAGAGGATCAACGCATGTCTGAATTCCGCTCCGGATTTATTGCTATTATCGGCCGCCCCAACGTTGGCAAGAGCACGCTTATGAATGCTATGGTCGGCGAAAAGGTAGCTATCGTTTCCAACCGTCCCCAGACCACCCGCAACCGCATCATGGGCATCTGCACCGATGAAAACAGCCAGATCGTATTTCTGGATACCCCCGGCCTGCACACGCCCCGCACCCGTCTGGGCGAATACATGATGCAGACCGCCAAGGACGCTCTGCAGGGCATTGACGCCCTCATCGTCATGGTGGACGCCACCTCCGTAGGCAAGCAGGACCGCGCTGTTGTGGAGGATATGAGCAAGCACGACGTCAAGAAAGTGATCGTGCTCAACAAAATCGACCTGCTGGAGCCGCAGGATCTGCTGGCCCTCATCGCAAGCTTTGCCGAGGCCGGTTATGACGATATCATTCCCGTCAGCGCCCGCAGCGGCGACGGTCTCAAGCAGCTGAAGGAGCTGCTCGTAGGCTATCTGCCCGAAGGCCCCCAGTACTTCCCCTCCGATGCCATCACCGACCAGCCCGAGCGCATCATCTGCGGCGAGCTCATCCGTGAAAAAGCCCTTTACCACCTCAAGGAGGAGGTTCCCCACGGCATCGGCGTGGAAATGATGTCGATCAAGAAGCTTTCCGATAACCTCACCGAGATTCACGCTACCCTTTACTGCGAGCGTCCCGCTCACAAGGGCATTATCCTTGGCAAGCAGGGCAACATGATCAAGCTCATCGGTCAGGAAGCCCGCCGCGACATCGAGACCCTGCTCGGCACCCGCGTGCACCTGCAGTTGTGGGTAAAGGTACGCGAAAACTGGCGCAACCGCATGGACGACCTGCGCACGCTGGGCTACGAAGACGAGAAATGAGCAGGGGCGCCACCCCTGCACCCCGCAAGGACTTCGCCCTTGACCCGTTTCCTGTCCGCGTTTCACGCGGACAGGGACGGGTTCTTTTTATGAGATTTACGTTTTAGGCCCGTTTGCAGGCGGTTTGATCCGTGCAACAG
>JAZKYW010000007.1:0-3530 GCA_045612325.1 Candidatus Limiplasma sp.
TACTGGATGGAAGAGGTCTCGATGGACATGCGGGCGCAGTAGCGCTTGAAGGCATCGGGCAAATGCACGGACCACAGAACGGTCAGGTTGGGTTCGGGCGCGGGGCCGAGGTTGTTGAGGGTGTGCAGGTAGCGGTAGCTCATCTTGGTGACCAGATGACGGCCGTCCACGCACACGCCGGCGATGGACTCGGTGACCCACTGGGGGTCGCCGCTGAACAGGGCGTTGTACTCGGGGGTGCGGGCAAACTTGACCAGACGCAGCTTCATGATGAAATGGTCGACCATTTCCTGAATTTCCTGCTCGGTGTAGAGGCCCTTTTCAAGGTCGCGCTGAGAATAGATATCCAGGAAGGTGGAGGTGCGGCCCAGAGACATGGCGGCGCCGTTCTGCTCCTTGATGGCGCCCAGGTAGCCAAAGTACAGCCACTGAATGGCCTCCTTGACGTCCTTGGCGGGACGGGAGATATCAAAGCCGTAAGAAGCGGCCATCTTCTTCAGGTCCTGCAGGGCGCGTATCTGCTCGCTGAGCTCCTCGCGCTCACGGATGATCTCCTCATACATGGCAGAACGGGTGGTTTCCTTCTGCTCGATCTTGTCCTCGATGAGGCGGTCAACGCCGTAGAGGGCTACGCGGCGGTAGTCGCCGATGATGCGGCCGCGGCCGTAGGCGTCCGGCAGACCGGTGATGATGTGGCTGGAACGGCAGGCACGCATTTCGGGGGTGTAAGCGTCAAATACGCCCGCGTTGTGGGTCTTGCGGTGGATGGTGAAAAACTTGACCAGATCGGGATCCAGATCATAGCCGTTGTCCTTGCAGGCCTTCTGCGCCATGCGGATGCCGCCGTAGGCCATGAGAGCGCGCTTGAAGGGCTTGTCCGTCTGGAAGCCGACGATCTTTTCCTTTTCCTTGTTCAGATAGCCGGGGCCGTGAGAAGTGATGGTGGAAATAACGCTGGTATCCTTATCCAGTACGCCGCCCTTTTCACGCTCCTGCCTGGACAGCTCCAGTACCTGCTCCCACAGGTCCTTGGTATCCTGCGTGGGCTCGGTCAGGAAGGATTCGTCCCCGTCATAAGGGGTAAAATTGTGGCGGATAAAGCTGTGGACGTTGATCTCGTGGCACCAGGTGGCGCGCTCGAAACCTTCCCACTCCTTGTAATCATACATCATATGAATGAGTCCTCCATTCATCATATTAGCGCCGCATCCTCACGGCGCATCGAAGAAAAGCCATCTTTCTCCGATTATGGATTTTACCACACCGTCGGCAGGATGTAAAGTTTACACGCCGTCCCACACGCTTTTCACAGAGGAAAACATACGCCCTGAAGCGAATATCTTCTCAATGATTTTTTCGTTCATTCGGGAGGTTTTGCATGAAACACATCCATTATGCCAACGCCATGACCGTTTTGAAGGCCCAGCCCTTTACCGCTGAGGAAATCGCCCTGCTGGAAGCCGCAGGCGCAGAGCTGCCCTGGGAGCAGCTTTCCCCCATGATTCAAAACCTGCAGAAGCCCGATACCGCCGCAAAAGCCAAGGACGATGCTTATGCGCTCATCGCCGAGCAGGAAAAGCAGCACAAGGGCCTTGCGGGCGTGTGCGTGCTTGCCGCCGCCATGTACGAGACCGCCAAAACGCTCGCAGCCAAGGGCGTATCCCACAAGGTGCTCAACGATACCTTCTGCTGCCTGCACCGAATGACGGGCGAATACCGCATGGAATTCGGCTGCGCGGGTTTTGACCGCGGCTTCTGGGTATGGCGTCAGGCCTGCTGCCAAATCGTGCGTCTGGGTACGCTGGAATTTGAGTACATGCTTTTGCCCGAGGATGAGGCGGATGTGCTCAAGCTGCCCGCAGGCACGCCCGCGCTTTCCGTGCACATCCCCACAGGCGCAGACCTTTCCCGCGAGGCGCTGGATGATTCCTACGCACAGGCGCGCACCTTCTTTGCCGCACACCCCGAGCTTTGCTTCCCCGACGGCAAGGCTCCCGAGCTTATTTTCTGCAACAGCTGGCTTCTGTGCCCCACGCTGCGCACGCTTTTGAAGGAGGATTCGGGCATCCGCCGCTTTGCGGAGGATTACGCCCTGACCTATGTGCGTGAGAAGAGCAACGGCGTATTCCACTTCCTGTTTTGGGCGACCGACGCCACGCCGCTTGCCGACCTGTCAGACCGTACATCCCTTCAGCGCGCCGTCAAAGCGCATCTGCAGGGCGGCGGCTTCATCGGCAGTGCTGCGGGCCTGTTAAAATAATACACCGCATCAAGCGTTCTGAAACCAAAAAGCGCCCCGCTTGTCACAATGACAGGCGGGGTGCTTTGTTTTACTTATCGGGGGTAAAGAGTTCAAAGATGGGATAATGATACCCGGCCTTGCGCGCATCATCCAGCACCTTCTGCTCGCGTACCGTCCAGCAGGCAAACAGGGGCATGAAGAGATGCTTCATCAGCCACATGGACAGGTTGCGGTCCTCAGGCACGGAGTAGGCCACAAAGTGCGGACGGCTGAGCACATGCACCAGCAGGTACTTCAGCGCAATATAGGAAGGCAGGTTGAGCGCCGCCTTGTCCCACTTGCCGCCGTTTGCCAGCTGACCGCGAATGATGCCGGGCGCATTTTTGCGGAAATAGTGCACCGCCGTAGGGTCAAAGGACTCCACGCAGTATGCGCCGCGATACCCCTTGAGCACCTCGTGCGCGGCCTTTGCCACACGGGCTGCGCCGCCGTAATACTTGACTTCCACAATGATGGGCGCGCGTCCGTTCACCATATCCAGCACTTCCTGAAGAAGCGGGATTCGACTGCCGTCAGGCAGGAGCGGAAGGTCGGCATAGTCGGTATCAAGCAGCTTCTGATCCACACCGCACACGCGTTTGAGGCTGCCGTCATGGTGTACAACGAGCTTGCCGTCACGGGTCAGCTGCACATCCAGCTCCATGCCGTAGCCCTTTTCCACCGCAAGGCGGAAGGCTTCCATGCTGTTTTCGGGCACGTTTACATTGCCGTCATGCAGGCCGCGGTGGGCATACAGCCATCCGCGAAGGCTGCTGTCATCGGGGTGCTTGCCGCACGGAGCGATCATGAACAGATACAGCGCTGCAACAAGCAGCACTACGACCACCAAAACCATCAGTCTTCGTCCTCCTCAAAAGCCTCCAGCGCGCTCTTGGGCGCATCGGGGCGGCTGTCGCCGTGGCGGGTAAGGCTGATGGTAACAAAGGATGCAAGCACCATCACCGCCGCATAGGGGAACAGCGTATGGTAACCCACATGCTCCAAAAGCCAGCCGCTCACGATGGGCGTGGCGATCTGCGCCGCCATGGAGAAGGTGTAATAGTAACCCGTAAACTTACCCACTTCGCTGGCGTTGCTGATCTCCACCACCATGGGATAGGAGTTGACGTTGATCATGCTCCAGGCAGCGCCTACCAGCGCAAATACGATGTATACGCTGAAATGGAAGGAAGTATACAGAATGGCCGTGCCAAAGCAGGCAGCCAGCAGCAGAACACCTGCCTGGATC
>JAZKYW010000008.1:0-19206 GCA_045612325.1 Candidatus Limiplasma sp.
TCGCTTGCGGGCGTTGGGCCGTATACGGCTGGAGCCATCGGCAGCATCGCCTTCGGTCTGCGCGAGCCTGCGGTGGATGGCAATGTGTACCGTGTTGCATCGCGCTTTTTCGGCGTGCGTGAGGATGTAGGCATCCCGCGCGTGCAAAAGGAGATCCATGCGCTTGTAAAGCAAAGCATCCCACAGGAAAGAGCGGGGGATTACAATCAGGCACTGATGGAACTGGGCGCAAGCCATTGCTGCCCCGGGACGCCCGAATGCGACCTGTGCCCGTGGAATGAGCGCTGCGACGCATGCCTTGAAGGCGACGCCGATGTGCTGCCCATCCATGAAAAAAAGAAGCCGCCAAAGCAAGTGGATATGGCAGTATGTCTGCTCACGCAGGGCGGGCGCATCTATGTATCCCGCCGTGAGGAGCGTATGCTCAACGGCCTGTACGTATTCCGTCTTATAGAGGAAGAAACAGCACCCGACCGAGTATGCAAACTGCTTTTGGAGGATGGCTTTGAATGCCGTTTTCAGGCCCATCTGGGCACTGCAAAGCATGTGTTCACTCATCGCGTATGGAACATGCACATCCTGCATTACGAACTTCTGAACGCTCCGGAGGATGCCCAGCTCGTTACCCTTGAACAGATGGAACAGCTGCCCTTTCCCACGGCTGTGAAGGCTGCGGTAGGGGAAGCACATAAGCTGCTGAGCAGGTAATGCTGAACTACTGTTAATATATGAAAACGCCCCCTCTTTCCGAAATCAGGAAGGAGGGGGCTTGTGTTATCTGTCATTTTCCCATTCAAGTACACGGCCCGTATCTGCGTCAATGACAAACTCATAACGCATGCCGTCTGCCTTTACTTCTCCTTCGTAGACCTTGCGCCCGTTCTCGCGGTCGGTCTCAAACTCTACGATTTGTCCGTTGGTTACAAGGGACAGGACCAGCGCTTTGGCTTCATCAGCGCTAAGCGCGCCCTGAGGGCGTACGCGCGTCTCGGGTGAATAATCCAGCTCGGCTTCGATGAGCGCACCCGTTTCAGCGTTGAGCTCCGCGCGGCCGCTGAATGCTTCGGTGGTGAAGAATACGTCGTATTCATGACCTCCGTCATCACGATCGGGCGTAATGAGGTAGACGCTGGCATCGGGCCAAAGTTCGAGCAGCTTTGCTTCGGCTTGCTCAGTGGTGAGCACGGCGGAGGCAGAGCCCCGTGCGCCGGGCACTTCGATATCCACCTTGACAACGTTGCCGCTCACAGGGTCGATGCGCACTTCCCAGCGCGTGCCGTCAGGCGTGGTGTAGTCGTGTTCGGTGTAGCCGTCATCGTTTTCCGTGCGGAGGAATTGGGCGTTTTGAGGAATTATGCTGCCAACGATATCCTGCGTCAGCAGCTGCTCGGCAAGGGCTCCTGCGCCGATGCCCACAAGAATGGCGATCATCAGTGAGAAGAGTCGTTTCATACGCTCAGCTCCTTTCCTTTTTGTATGGATAATATACCCACACAGGAAAAGAGCGAAACAAAAAAGCGGAGTTACCTCCGCTTTTTGTTGATGGATAAAATTACTTACCGGCGATGTCGCTGGCGCAGTGCTGGCACTTCACGGCCTCGTCATGCACGGCCTGCTTGCAGTAGGGGCACAGGCGGGCGGGCTTGGCGGGGGCAGCTTCCTTCATGGGCATCAGCTTGCTCATGAACTTCACGAACAGGAATACGCAGAAGGCGATGATGAGGAAGTTGATCACGTTCTGGATGAAGGCGCCGTAGTTGAGGGTGCCAACGCCGGCTTCCTTAGCGGCCTCGATGGAGGTGTAGGTGTTGCCGTCCAGCGCAACGAACAGGCCGGCGAGGTTGACGCCGCCGGTGACCAGGCCGATAACGGGCATCAGCAGATCGTTAACGAGAGAGTTGACGATGGTGGTGAAAGCGCCGCCGATCATAACGCCGGTGGCCAGCTCCAGAATGTTGCCCTTGGTGCAGAACTTCTTGAACTCGGTAAACAGCTTTTTCATGTGTGTTCTTCCTTTCGCAAATGGTTTGCTTCTTAAAAATGATACTGTAAACCCATGGGAAAGTCAAGTGTGAAAGAGCGTTTCACTCATCCGCCGGCAGGGTTTGCATCATTTTGTCCATAGCTTCGGCAATGTTTGGATATTCAGGCGTCAGGGTGATGACGTGCGGCATGCCTTCAAGCCAAAGGCCCATGCGTTTTTCGCTCGATACGCCCTTGAGGATGGTCTCCATGCTGTTTTGGCTGATGGTATCATCCGCATCGGACTGCACGCACAGGATGGGGCAGCGGATGCTGAATAGGTTGCTCCTTGCCATGCGGATGAGACGGTAAAGGTCAGCACCCTTTTGGGTGGGAAAACCTGAGTAGCCAAAATCATACGCAGGGTCGATAAAACGATGCCTGTTTTCATCATACCCCCATGCGATGCGGGGAATGAACGGCGCAGCAAGCTTTGCAAAGGGCAGCGCCTTATTGGTGGCGGCAGTAGGGGCGGAGAGGGTCACGCACGCATCCACCTTCATCTGCTGGGCGATCAGCAGCGCAAGCACACCGCCCATGGAAAGGCCTGCAACGGTGAAAATGCGGCATTCCTCACGCATGGCAAGCGCGGCCTCCTTGGCGGCCTGCAGCCACTGCTGCCAGTCCGAGTGTTTCATGGCATCTTCGTCGCAGGCATGTCCGGGCAGGTTGATGGTGCGCACGGTGTATCCGCGCTCCGCAAGCGCATCCGCCAAAGGACGCATGTGTGCACAGCTGCCTGTAAAACCGTGGATGAGCAGCACGCCGCGGTCACTGCCCTTGTGGTAAAAGGGACGGCATACATCACGGTCAAAATAGTCTGCCTTGTGAGGCTGCATGGCAAAAATCCTCCTGTAGGTTGGTAAAAAAATGATACACCCAAAGACGGTTTTGTACAACCCTCGCTTTTGGCTTGACAAGCCTGTACGCGCGGGCATATACTCATGATATGATGATGCATCTGTGCTGATGCGTACAATTGCACGACTCATTACCCGAGCGAAAGGGGAAAATCCATATGAAAATCACGGAAGTCAGGCTTGGTATGATCTCTGTCCCGCTGCGCGTGCCTTTCAAAACCGCGCTTCGCACCGTAAACAGCGTTGAGGACGTCATCGTGGAGATCCACACTGACACGGGTGCTGTTGGTTACGGTGAAGCGCCGCCTACCGGCGCCATCACAGGCGATACCACGGGCGCTATCCTTGGCGCGCTGCGCGATCATATCATCAAAACCATTGTAGGCCGCGATGTGGATGATTTTGAGGACCTGATGAAGGCCGTGCAGAAGTGCATCGTACACAACACCAGCGCCAAGGCGGCGGTGGATATGGCCCTGTGGGACCTGTACGGTCAGCTGTACAACATTCCCGTATACAAGATGCTGGGCGGCAGCCGCAAGGAGATCGTTACGGATATCACCATCAGCGTCAACGATCCCGAAGAGATGGCCCGCGACGCCATCAACGCCATCGAGCGCGGCTATGAGACCCTCAAGGTCAAGGTAGGCGCCAACCCTGCGCTGGATGTTGCCCGTCTGGCAGCCGTGCGCAAGGCCATCGGTCCTGACTACTGCATCCGCATCGACGCCAACCAGGCATGGACGCCCAAACAGGCCGTGCGCCTGCTCAATCAGATGCAGGAGAAGGGTCTGGATATCGAATTTGTCGAGCAGCCCGTCAAGGCAGCCGATTTTGAGGGCATGAAGTATGTTACCGAGCGCTCCCATGTGCCTGTTCTTGCAGATGAAAGCGTATTCAGTCCCGAGGACGCACTCAAGATCATGCAGATGGGCGCTGCCGACCTTGTCAACATCAAGCTCATGAAGTGCGGCGGTATCTACAATGCATTGAAGATCGCCTCCGCGGCGGAGGTCTACGGTGTGGAATGCATGATCGGCTGCATGCTGGAAGCCAAGATCAGCGTCAACGCTGCCGTGCACCTTGCCTGCGCCAAGCAGATCATCACCAAGATCGATCTTGACGGACCCGTGCTTTGCAGCGAGGATCCCATCCTCGGCGGCGCGGTATTCAACGAAAAACTCATTACCGTATCGGACGGCCCCGGCCTTGGCATCAAGGGCGTTGAGGGCATCCGCTATCTGGATTAACGGAGGAATCAACCTATGAAACTGGGCAACGCAGGCCGTACGGTGAACCTTGCCTTCATCGGCTACGGCAACCGCGGCGTGGGACAGCTGAACACCCTTCTTTCCATGCCCGATGTAGAGGTAAAGGCTGTTTGCGATATCTATGAGGACCGTACCAATGCAGCGGCGGATGCTGTTGAAAAGCTGCGAGGCTTCCGTCCCTTTGCATCCACTGACTACCGCAAGGCCATCTGCCGCGATGATGTGGAAGCCGTGGTCATCATGACCAGCTGGCAGACGCACATCCCCATCGCTATTGAAGCCATGCGCGCGGGCAAGGCCGTCGCCATGGAAGTAGGCGGCGCCACCAGCCTCAACGAGTGCTGGGAGCTGGTACGTGTGAGCGAGGAGACGGGCAAGCCCGTCATGATGCTGGAAAACTGCTGCTACAATGACGTTGAAATGGCGCTTCTCAACATGGTCAAGAAGGGCATTTTCGGTGAAGTGGTGCATTGCCGCGGCGGCTATCAGCACGACCTGCGTGAGGAGATCGGTATGGGCGATATCAACCGTCACTACCGTCAGGATAACTTTATGCATCGCTGCGGCGAACTCTATCCCACGCACGAGCTTGGCCCCATTGCCACGTACCTCAACATCAACCACGGCAACCGCATGCTCAGCCTTGTATCCATGGCAAGCAAGGCTGTAGGTCAGCATGAGTGGCTCAAGAAGAACCGACCCGATACCGACCTTGCCAAGGCAAAGTTCCGTCAGGGCGATATCGTGACCACCATGATCAGCTGCGCCAACGGCGAGACCATCATGCTCACGCACGACTGCACCCTGCCGCGCCCCTACAGCCGTGGCGGATACCTGCAGGGCACCAAGGGCGTATGGGTGGAGGAAGGCCGCGGCATCTACCTTGAAAACGACGAACATGAGGGCGAGACCTTTGCCCACGCTTTCAAATCCGACAAGGAGTACCTTGAAAAGCATGAGCATCCTCTGTGGAAGGAATACCGCGACTTCGGTCTTCGCGGCGGTCACGGCGGCATGGATTACCTTGTGCTGCGCGCCTTTATCGAAAGCATCCAAAAGGGCGTAAAGTTCCCCATCGATGTGTACGATACCGCCAGCTGGATGGCCATCACCTGCCTTAGCGAGGAGTCCATCCAGAAGGGCAGCGCGCCTGTCGCCATCCCGGATTTCACCTCCGGTCGCTGGATGCAAAAGCAGGACCGTCCCGCAGATATGTTCTCGCTGGACAACGTGTATGCCGAGGCGTTTGAAGAATAACATCAAAAACAAAAAGACTCCCTTAAGACAAGGGAGTCTTTTTTGCTGCGGCAAGGAACTGATCGATGTCAAAGTCCTGTTTGCGGTTGACAAACACGCTGCAAGAACGTATCATTAATAAGTTAGGGAAGGAGGCGGAGGGCATGATCATCCTCGGCATTGACCCGGGTCTGGCAACGCTGGGCTGGGGTGTGATCGAAAACGAGCGCGGCAGGCAAAGGCTGATCCAGTACGGCTGTATCCTTACAACGCCGCAGCAGCGGTTTCCCGACCGCCTCAAGCAAATCGGCGATGATATGAGGGACTTGCTCAAATTGTATCATCCCGATGAGATCGCGTTTGAGGAGCTTTTCTTTGCCAAGAACGTGACCACGGCGCTTACCGTTGGCGCAGCGCGCGGGGTGGCCATTGCCGCCTGTGCTGAATATACGGATCAATTGTACGAGTATACTCCCATGCAGGTAAAGCAGGCCATCGTAGGCTACGGCAAAGCCGAGAAGCAGCAGATACAGCAAATGGTGAAACTGCTTTTGCACATGGAGGAAATTGCCAAACCCGATGACGCTGCCGACGCTATTGCCATTGCGCTTACGCATGCGGCGACAGGGCCTGCCAGAATGCAGTTCAGAATGAAGTGAGGGATGTGCCGTGATCGCCATGGTCAAAGGCATTTTGATGGAAAAAAGCGAAGGCGAGGCCATCGTGATGACGGCCGCAGGCCTTGGCATGAGACTGATGTGCAGCATGAACACGCTTTCCGCACTGCCGCAGGCGGGCGGAGAATGCACGCTGTTTACGCATATGAACGTGCGCGAGGACGCCATGGAGCTGTTTGGCTTTATGATGCGTGAGGAACGTGATATGTTCCGCAGGCTCATCAGCGTAAGCGGCGTAGGCCCCAAAATTGCGCTGGCGGTGCTGGGCAGCATGCCGCTTTCCGACTTGCGCCTTGCCATTCTGACGGGTGATGCGGCGGCGCTTGCCCGTGCGCCGGGCATCGGCAAAAAGACTGCGCAGAGGCTGAGCCTGGAGCTGAAGGACAAGCTTGCGCAGGATGCGCTCACGGGCACTGCGGGGCTTGACGATATGGTGATCACATCCGCCGTGGATGCGCCCGTACAGGATGCTGTGAGCGAAGCGATGCTGGCGCTCAAGTCTCTGGGCTATACGCCGCAGGAGGCCGCCAATGCCCTCAAGGGCGTCAAGGGTCAGGCTGATACTGCTGATGAACTGATTCGCCTTGCGCTGCGTCATATGGCGCAGAATGGCTGAACATAAGAAATGAGGAACCGACATGGATGACCGTTTTGTATCCACGGGCTTTCGACCCGGCGAGGATGAGCAGGAAACCAGCCTGCGCCCCAAATCCCTCAGGGAATATGTGGGTCAGGAGAATGTAAAGCAGAACCTGAGCATCTCCATCGAGGCTGCGCTCAAGCGTCATGAGCCGCTGGATCATTTGCTGCTCTATGGCCCTCCCGGCCTTGGCAAGACCACGCTTGCGGGCATCATCGCCAGCGAAATGGGGCAGAACATCCGCATTACCAGCGGCCCTGCCATTGAAAAAGCGGGCGATCTTGCCAGCATCCTGACCAATCTGGCGGATGGCGATGTGCTGTTCATCGATGAAATTCATCGTCTGAGCCGCTCTGTGGAGGAAGTGCTCTACCCCGCCATGGAGGACTATGCGCTGGATATTATGATCGGTAAGGGCCCCACGGCGCGCAGCATTCGTCTGGACCTGCCGCGCTTTACGCTGGTGGGCGCCACCACCCGCGCGGGTCTGCTTTCCGCGCCTCTGCGTGACCGCTTCGGTATCATCTTCCGTCTGGAAATGTATACGGCGGAGGAGCTTGCCTCCATCGTGCGCCGCAGCGCAGGCATTCTCAACGTGCGCGCCCATGATGACGGCATCCTCGAAATTGCCCGCCGCAGCCGCGGCACGCCCCGTATCGCCAACCGCATGCTGCGCCGCGTGCGTGACTATGCGCAGATCGTGGGTGGAGGCGTGATCACCAAGGAAGTTGCCTGCAAGAGCCTTGACATGCAGGAAGTGGACGAGCTTGGCCTTGACAAGACCGACCGCACGATGCTCACCACCATGATGGACAAGTTTGCTGGCGGCCCTGTGGGTCTGGAAACGCTCAGCGCCATGACGGGCGAGGATGCATCCACCATTGAGGATGTGTACGAGCCCTACCTGATGCAGCTTGGCTTTATGATGCGCACGCCCCGCGGACGCGTGGTAACGCCCGCTGCGTATGAGCATCTGGGCCGCAAGCCCCTTGTAAAACCCGATGAAGGAGAACAGCTGAGCATATGAAGACCAGCGATTTTGACTATGTGCTGCCTGAGGAGCTGATCGCGCAGACTCCCGTGGAGCCCCGCGACCACAGCCGCCTGCTGGTGTATGACCGCAAGGACAAGAGCATTCAGCACCTGCATTTTTATGATCTGCCCAAGTTTCTCAACAAGGGCGATGTGCTGGTGGTGAACGAAACCAAGGTCATCCCCGCGCGTTTGCTTGGCGAAAAGGAAGATACGGGCGTACCTGTGGAGATTTTGCTGCTCAAGCGCCTTGAAAAGGACGTGTGGGAGGGTCTTGTGCGTCCCGGCCGCAGGCTGAAGCCCGGCACGTTCTGCACCTTTGGCAATGGCCTTCTGCGCGCTGAGATCATCGACAACACCGATGACGGCGGACGCAAGGTGCGTTTCCATTATAACGGCGTGTTTGAGGAGATCCTTGACCAGCTGGGACAGATGCCCCTGCCGCCCTACATCCACGAAAAGCTGGAAGACAAGAGCCGCTACCAGACTGTGTATGCCAAGCAGGAGGGCAGCGCAGCTGCGCCCACCGCCGGCCTGCATTTCACCCCTGAACTGATGCAGACCATCCGTGATATGGGTGTAGATATTGTGCCTGTACTGCTGCACGTAGGTCTCGGTACGTTCCGCCCCGTCAAGGCGGAGGATCTGAGCGAGCACCACATGCACGTGGAGCACTACGAGGTGACCCCCGAAGCCGCCGAAAAAATCAACGCTGTGCGTGCCGCAGGCGGACGCTGCATCTGCGTGGGTACCACCAGCGTGCGTACCCTTGAAAGCGCCAGCGGAGAGGACGACCTTGTACGCGCCGAGAGCGGCGACACGGGCATCTTTATCACGCCCGGCTACCGTTTCCACGCTGTGGATGCGCTGGTAACCAATTTCCACCTGCCGCAGAGCACTCTGCTTATGTTGATTTCCGCTTTGATGGGCCGCGAAGAAGCCCTACGCGTGTATAATGAGGCGGTGGGCGAGAAGTACCGCTTCTTCAGCTTTGGCGATGCGATGCTGATTTTGTAAGAGAGAAGTTTTACAGATCATCACCCGTAGCTTTTGCGGAGGGATTGTCGCACGCCGCCTACTTCGCAAAACAGCAAAAAGAGAGTCCGCACAGGACTCTCTTGCTTTATTTCAGCCAATACTCATTGTGCTCGCGCTCCATAATGCCTTCGCAGATGAGCTCGCGGCGCAGGGTGCAGAAGTCATCGTGGAATTCTGCGATGATGAGGTTGACTTCTTTTTCGGGATACACTTTGCCGCGCTCAAAGCTTTCGGCGATTTTTTCAAGAACGATGCGGCGCTTTTTGCGCTGTACGGGAATGGTTTTGAGCTTGCCGTATTCAAACAGATGCTCAATAACCTTTTCGCGGTACAGCTGCTCGCGCTGCGCCTGAATATCAGCCGTTTCGTCCGCAGGGCAGATGAGAGAGAGCAGGTCGGTTTTGAGCACCTCTGTTTTGAGGGTAGCTACGGCGTAGTACTGCTCCTTGTGCATGCTCACAAGCCCTGCATCCTCCAGCTTTTTCAGGTGGAAGGATACAGTGGATGGCGTGCGCTCCAGCATTTGTGCAAGCAATTCAACATATTTGGGGCCGTCCGCAAGGGCTTTGACCAATTGCAGGCGCGTGGCATCCGACAGGCATTTGAAAAGAAGGATGGCTTGGCTGTCCGTCATGAGTGTCACCCCTTGATCAGGTCAAACTCGGCACGCAGTCTGGCGGCGGTGGTCAGTTTGAACTCCTCAATGCGGCGGGTATAGCTGTCGCTGTTGCGCACGGCGGAGGCAAGACGGTTGCGCCACGGCGCAGTGAGGGTATCAAAGCGAGGCTCGTAACGTGCGCAGAAATCCGCCCAGTCGGTGCTCAGTTTTTCATCAACGGAGGCAACGGTTTCAAATACGCCCAGAATGTTGAGACGGATTTTGAGAAAATCGGCCTCGTCCTGTCTGCTTTCGTTTTCAAGGGTTGAAATCTCAGCCTTCAGACGCATTTGCTCGGAAGCAATGAAGGCGCGGTAGGGGATAAGCTTTTCGGATACATGATTCATAAAAGTTCCCTCCTTTCGGGTTCTGATTATATTATACCCATCAAAATGCGAATGTCAATAATAATTCGATGAATATCGAAATAAAATAGCTTTCCTGAAACTGCAAATGCATTTTTGAGGTTTTTCTCTTGTAACAAGGTTGCAAAGGTGATATGATAATTCAGTTGGGACCTGATTGAAAGGGGAAGGAATCATGCGCATTGGTTTTGATCATGACCGATATACGGCAATGCAATCCGAAAATATCGTGAAGCGAATTGAAAAGTTTGGCGGCAAGCTGTATCTGGAGCTTGGCGGTAAGCTTTTTGACGATAATCACGCTTCCCGAGTGCTGCCCGGTTTCCGTCCGGACAGCAAGGTCAGCATGCTTCTGAACCTGAAGGATAAGGCTGAGCTGGTCATTGCCATCAACGCGGACGATATCGAAAAGAGCAAGGTGCGCGGCGACAGCGGCATTACCTACGATGCAGAGGTGCTGCGCCTGATCGACGCCTTCCGCGGCATCGGCCTGTACGTGGGCAGCGTTGTATTTACCCGCTGGACCGGTCAGCATACCGCCGTTATGTTCCGTCACCGCCTGGAAAAGCTGGGGATCCGCACTTTCCTGCATTTCCCGATCGAGGGCTATCCCTACGATGTTGAAAACATTGTCAGCGACAACGGCTTTGGTCTGAACCAGTACATTGAAACCACCCGTCCGCTGGTGCTGGTCACCGCGCCCGGCCCCGGCAGCGGCAAGATGGCTGTGTGCCTGAGCCAGCTGTATCAGGAGCATCAGCGCGGCATCAAGGCCGGCTATGCCAAGTTTGAGACTTTCCCCATCTGGAACCTGCCCCTGAGCCATCCCGTGAACATGGCCTACGAAGCAGCCACTGCCGACCTTGACGACGTGAACATGATCGACCCATTCCACCTGGAAGCCTACGGCGTGACCACCGTCAACTACAATCGCGATGTGGAGATCTTCCCTGTGCTCAATGCTGTGTTTGAGCGTATTTACGGCAGCTCTCCCTATAAATCTCCCACGGATATGGGCGTCAACACCATCGCCAGCTGCATCGTGGATGATGAAGCCTGCTGCGATGCTGCACGCCGTGAAATCATCCGCCGCTACTTTGCTGCCCGCTGCACGCTGGTACAGGGCCGTACCGAGCAGCGTGAGGTGGATACGCTGCAGCGCATCATGCAGAAGATGGGTCTGACCAGCGATATGCGCCCTGTTATTGCCGCTGCCCGCGCGCGTGCCGAGGAGACCGAAGCCCCCGCGCTGGCGCTGGAATTGCCCGATGGACGCATCATTACCTCTAAAACGAGCAATCTGCTGGGCCCCTCTGCGGCGCTGCTGCTGAATGCCCTCAAGGCGCTTGGCGGCATCGACAAGGAAGAAAAGCTGATGCCTCCCGAGGTCATCGAGCCCATCCAGTCGCTCAAGTGTGATTATCTGGGCAACCACAATCCGCGTCTGCACTCCGATGAGGTGCTGGTGGCGCTGTCTATCTGCGCATCCCACAGCGAAAAGGCTGCCCTTGCCATGAAGCAGCTGCCCAAGCTGGCCGGCTGTGAGGCGCATTCCACGGTCATCTTGCCCTCCGTGGATGCTAACATCTTCAAGCGTTTGCAAATCAACATCACCTGTGACGCCAAGTACCAGACGCACAAGCTGTTTCATAAATAAAAATGCAGAAGGGGAACTTCGTTACGGGAAGTTCTCCTTCTTTTACAAAAGAAAGGAGTGCGGTTATGGAGAACTTTATTCTGAGCATTGAAATCGTTTTGCCGCTGTTTATCGTCATGGCGGTAGGCTATGCCTGCAGACAGCTGAACCTTGTGACCGAGACCCTTGCCAAGCAGATGAACGCGCTGGTATTCCGCGTTTTTCTGCCCGTGCTGCTTTGTAAAAACATTTACACCAGCTCGCTGGATTCGCTTTTGAACCCGGGCGTGTTCATTTTTGCGGCGGTCGGTATTCTGCTGATGTTTGGCATTCTGATGGTTGCCGTGCCGCGCATCGAAAGTGACCGCAGAAGCTGCGGCGCGATGATCCAGGCGATGTTCCGCAGCAATTACGCGTACTTTGGCATCCCGCTGGTACAGGCCATTTTTCCCAATGCGGATACAAGCGTGGCTTCTCTGCTTGTGGTGATCGTTGTGCCTATGTACAATGTGCTGGCGGTTGTTGTGCTGGAAATGTTCCGCGGCGGCAAGGCAGACCCCAAACAGATCATTTTAAAGATTCTCAAAAACCCGCTGATCATTGGCTCTCTGCTTGGCCTGGTGATCCTGCTTGCGGGTATCCGCATCCCCACCATCCTGCAAAAGCCCATTGACGACCTGAGCAAGGTGGCTACGCCCATGGCGCTGTTCCTGCTTGGCGCATCCATCGACTTTGGCAAGACGGGCGCGCATGCGAAGCGCATCGTTATGTGTGTGCTGGGCAAGCTGGTTATCTTCCCGCTCATCGCCATTGTGTGCGCTGTGCTCATGGGCATGCGCGGGGTGGAGCTTGCCAGCATCCTCATCGTGTTTGGCGCTCCCACGGCGGTTGCATCCGCTGTTATGGCGCAGCAGATGGACAGCGACGCAGACCTTGCCACGCAGGCAGTTGTTTTTACCACGGCATGCTCGGCGGCAACGGTGTTCCTGTTCGTGTTTGCGCTCAACAGTCTGGGGCTGTTCTGAGCATAATCAAAAAGGACGGTTTATACCGTCCTTTTGATTTTACTTATTCAGTTCATCACGCACATAACCCGCCAGAATATCCTTGATGCGGGCGTTCTTGCCGCCATGGGCGACGATGACATCCGCCAGCTCGATATAGTTGCGGATGTGCTTGTCAAACATGGGCTTTACGGTGGTAAGGTACTGCTCAGAGATGTTGTCGATCGATCGTCCGCGCTCGTTGATATCGCGGGTGATGCGGCGCAGGAGGCAGATGTCCGAATCCACGCTCATGTAGAGCTTCAGGAACATCAAATCGCACAGACGCTTATCATAGAAAACATGGATGCCTTCGATGATGAGCACTTCGGGAGGCGTGATAAGCTCATCGGGCCTGTCATCGCGGCGATGCTCGGCGTAGTTGTACGCCTTGCGCGTGATGGGCTTGCCATCGAGCAGCAGCTTCATATCCTCCAAAAAGAGATCATGGTCGAAAATCTCGGGCTCGTCATAGTTGAGACGGCAGCGCTGCTCAAAGGGAAGATGGGCATTGTCCTTGTAATAGCAATCGTGGTTGATGACCGTGCAGCGGCTGCCGATGGCGTCAGCCAGTTCGTATGCCAGAGTGCTTTTGCCGCTGCCGCTCGCGCCGCAGATACCGATAACGATCATAGGTGTTTCTCATCCCTTCTGTGGTATATATTTACGATAACAGACTGCAGAAGGCATGTCAAGGTGTAAACATAGTTGATTTACAGGCAGCTTATGGTGTGATATCATTCTTAAAGTTCATTCAAAGGGAGGATCATTATATGCAGATGCTGTCCGCGCAATCTTTTGAGATGGCTAAGAAATATATCATGCAGCACGGAGACGACGTGACCCGCACATGGTTCCGCTACACCTTTGAAAATGCTCCGGATGATGAACTGCTTCAGGCGCTTGAAAGCCATCAGCACGCTAACGGCGGCTTTGGCGGATTGATGTATGAGTTTGACTATCAGGGGCCATGCCTCAAATGCACGGAGCATGCGTTCAGGATCCTTCTTTCCATGAAGGAAAGACCGTCGTCCGATCATCCCATGATCCGAAAGATGGTTGGCTATGTATTAGAGCGCTATCGTCCTGAAATCGGGCGTTGGGGTGAACTACTGGAACCGGAGGTTAATGAAGGACTGCATGTTCCGTGGTGGACGTATCCAACGGCTGTTCTGCCGCCTATGGCTGACGACGATGAACGCATCCGCCAGTATAACCCCAACGGCGATGCGGCGATGGCAGCGCTTGTTTCCTGCTGGAATGATCTGGTGTCGCAGGACTTGTATCAGCAGATCATCAGATATCCAGTTGAGCATATCCTGCGTTATTTTGATCAGTATTCACCGCTGTTTGGCTGCTCGGCAAAGCTGGATCATGGCAAAAATGAAATCGAAAGCCCTTACAACTTGAAATGCTATCAGCAGTTTGTGGACTGCCTGCCGGACAGGGAACTGGCTGCCAAACTGGCGGCTATCCTCTGCCAGAATCCGCAGGCATGCATGGAACTGGATTATGCTGCCTGGGAAAACAGCTATACGGAGCTGCCGTGCGATGTGGTACAGTCGCCCGAAAGCGTGGTTTATCCTGCAGTATCGAATCTTGTACAGGATTCGCTGGATTACCTGATCGGGCGGCAGAGCGAGGACGGCGCATGGCACCTGACATGGCATTTCGGAAAGGACGAGCGCTTCCGCGAAATGGAAAGGCGCTACGAGGCCAACTATACCTTGCTGATGTTGAACCGGCTTTCTGCTTTTGGGCGGCTTGAGGGCGTTGTATCCACAGGAAACGCTTGACTTTCGCACTTTCATATCCTATAATACCCCTATCGGCTTTGACGGGACCAAGTAAGCCATTCAGGTACGCCTCAAGAGAGCCTTCGGTTGGTGGAAGAAGGCGGCGGCAGTTTGGACGAATACCTCCCCGAGCCCGAGCGTGAACATTTTCAGTAGCGTATCGACGGTGCGCCGTTTACAGCGCAGGAGCCTGTATGGGCTTACAGAGGGCATGCGTTTTTGGCATGCCAAACGGAAGTGGTACCGCGATCAACATCGCCTTCCTCCAGAAATGGGGGATAGGCGATTTTTCATTTGATAAGGAGGTTTGATCAAAATGATCCCTGAAGGCCTGAACTTTGCACAGCGCTTTGACGGCGTTACCGGCAGTGCTATCAGAGAGATCTTCAAGTATCTGGCCAAGCCCGGCATGATCAGCTTTGCGGGCGGCAATCCGTCTCTGGCAGCTTTGCCCGATGAAATTTGCGCAGAGCTTGCCGCGGATGTACTCAAGGCTGATGGCAAGCGCATCCTGCAGTATGGCGCTACCGAGGGTTATCCGCCCTTTGTGGAGAGCCTGAGTCAGTATCTTGCCGATACCTACGGCTTTGATCTGGAAATGAACGGTGTTTTGCCAACTACGGGCTCTACCAGCTGCATGGACCTTTTGCTCAAGGCTTTCATCAACCCCGGCGATGCTGTGCTGGTGGAAAGCCCCACCTTCCTTGGCAATATGCAGACGCTCAATCTGTATCAGGCCAAGCTCATCCCTGTGGAGAGCGATGAAGGCGGCGTGATGCTGGATAAGCTGGAAGAAGCCATCAAGGAGCATCATCCCAAGCTGTTCTATGTTATCCCCAGCTTCCAGAATCCCTCCGGACGCACGCTGGCTGCCGACCGCAGAAAGCCCATTGCAGAGCTTGCTGCCAAGTATGGCTTCCTGGTTCTGGAGGATGACCCCTACCGTGACCTGCGCTATACGGGCGAGCATCTGCCCACCATCAAGAGCTACGATACCACCGGTCATGTAGCCTATATGGGCAGCTTCTCCAAGATCATCAGCCCCGGCATGCGCGTTGGCTTTGTGGTGGCGCAGAAGGATATCCTGCGCAAGTGCACCATCGGCAAGCAGGGTACCGATCTTCACACCCCCAACCTGAATCAGGCTATCGTTGATCAGTTCCTGCGCCGCGGGCTGCTCAAGCCCCACATCGAAAGCATCATCCCCGCTTATAAGGAAAAGCTGGAACTGATGCTCAAGGAGCTGGATTCCTTCCCCGAAGGCACCAAATATATCGTGCCTGAAGGCGGTCTGTTCATCTGGGTGGAGATGCCCGAAAACTTCAATGCTACGGAGATCTTCCAGAAGGCTGTTGAAGCCAATGTGGCCTATGTACCCGGCACGCATTTCTATCCCTACGGCGGTCATCACAACACGCTTCGCCTCAATTTCTCCAACTCCACGCCCGAACAGATCAAAGAGGGCATGGGTAAATTGAGAAAGCTGTTTGAAGAAAATATTTGACATTTGCAATAAAGAAAGGAACATCATCACCATGCACGTACTTGATATGCTCAAAGAGCGCGGATTCGTTGCTCAGGTCACCTTTGAAGAAGATCTCTACAAGGCCATGGAGAAGGGCCCCGTGACCTTCTACCTCGGCATTGACCCCACTGCCGACAGCCTGCACGTAGGCCACTTCATGCCCATCATCATGGCCAGCCATCTGCAGAAGGCCGGCCATCGCCCCATCATCCTCTGCGGCGGCGGCACCGCCATGATTGGCGACCCCAGCGGCAAGACCGACATGCGCAAGATGCTCACCAAGGAGACCATTGCCGATAACGTAGCCGCCATGCAGAAGCGCCTGAGCCGCTTCATGGAGTTTGGCGAGGGCAAGGCCACCATGGTCAACAACGGCGACTGGCTGCTCAACCTGAACTACGTGGACTTCCTGCGCGAGATCGGCGCTCACTTCAGCGTTAACCGCATGCTGACCGCCGAGTGCTACAAGCGCCGTATGGAGACCGGTCTTACTTTCCTTGAGTTCAACTACATGATCATGCAGAGCTACGACTTCCTGTCTCTGTTCAAGAGCCATGGCTGCCGTCTGCAGATCGGTGGCGACGATCAGTGGTCCAACATGCTGGGCGGTGCTGACCTCATCCGCCGCAAGGAAGGCGAGGACGCCTTTGCTCTTACCTGTAAGCTGATCATGACCCATGACGGCAAGAAGATGGGCAAGACCGAGAAGGGCGCTCTGTGGCTGGATCCCAACCGCACCACTCCCTACGAGTTCTACCAGTACTGGCGCAACGTTGCCGACCAGGACGTTGAGCGCTTCCTGGGCCTGCTTACCTTCCTGCCCATGGACGAAGTACGCCGTCTGGGCAAGCTGGAAGGCGCCGAGATCAACGAGGCCAAGAAGGTTCTGGCTTTCGAGATCACCAAGATGATCCACGGCGAAGAGGAAGCCAAGAAGGCTGCCGAGGCTGCTGCTGCGCTGTTCGCGGGCGGCGGCGCCAGCCAGAACGTGCCCACTTTTGAGATCGCTGCCGATGAACTGGCTGCCGATGGCCGTATCACCACCCTGCTCGCCAGCTGCGGCCTGTGCAAGAGCCGCGGCGAAGCCCGCAAGATGGTTGAAAGCGGTGCTGTTGCCGTCAACGAGGAAAAGGTAGCCGATATCGATTACACCGTTACCGCCGAAATGGTTGGCGCTGATGGCCTGCTGCTGCGTAAGGGCAAGAAGGGCTACTGCCGCCTGATGCTCAAAGCATGATGAAAGCCTATAAAACATTGCTGCAGGAAGCCCATGATGAAGTGATCATCAACAAGAGTCGCTTCATCGGGTATGCAGCGCCTGTGAAAACGGTCGAGGAAGCGCTTGCCTTCCTCGACCGTATCCGTACCAAGCACAAGGACGCCACGCACAACTGCTATGCCTACATCATCGGGCAGAATGCAGGCGTGATGCGCTACAGCGATGACGGCGAGCCCGGCGGCACCGCAGGCATGCCCATCATCGAGGTGATGAAAGCGCGCGGCGTTGTGGACTGCGCTGTGGTTGTCACGCGCTATTTTGGCGGCGTGCTGCTTGGCGCGGGAGGTCTTGTGCGTGCCTATACGCAGGGCTGCGTGATCGCGCTCAATGCCGCCAAGGTATGCCAGATGCATCCTACCGAAAAGTGGATGTTTGAAGTAGCCTACCCCCTGTGGGATAAGGTGCAGCATACGCTCAAAAGCCTTCCTGTGCGCATGGAAAGCACGGAATTTACCACCGCTGTCGCGTTTGAACTGAGCGTAAAGGCGGAGGACAGTGAGCATGTGCGCAAGGAACTTGTGCGGGTAACGGACGGACGCATCGATGAGATGCTGGAAGAGGAGAGTTATTCGCCATGGATCGAAGAGAACGAGGAGCAGCAGGAGAGCTGACCGTGCGCGAAGCGCCGCTTGACGAGCTGCCCCGTATTGCTCATTTGAAGAAACAGATCCATGATCTGCATGTTGCAGGCAGACCTGATCTGTTCATCCCCATTGCTGATATGGATGCATTCACCGCACACGCTGCGGCTCAAAACTGCGCGCTGCTCATTGCCGAGTGCGGGGAAGAGGCGGCGGGTTATGTGCTCATCAGGTACGTTGACCGCCCGGCCAATCCTTACATGAACGCCCGCAGCTTTGTGCATGTGGAGGAGTTCTGCGTGGATGAAGATCATCAGCGTATGGGCGTTGGAAAACGGCTGATGGAGGCCTTGAAACAGCTTGCACGAGAGAAGGGGTACCTTCGTATCGAACTGGATGTGTGGAGCTTTAACGAGAGCGCAAAACGCTTTTACGAGGCAAGCGGCATGACGGCCTACCGCACGTTTATGGAAATGAGTACAGAAGCATAAAATATACAGGTCTTTCCGCAAGGAAAGGCCTGTTTTTGCATGATGTACGCGCAATCGGCAGGGAAAAAGCCCACGCGCAGCGAAATGTTGTAGATAGATAAAATCCAATCGAAAAAGGAGACGTTGGATATGTTTGTTTTGAAGTACGAAGGCGCTGAAATGAAAATCACCAATCCCGGTGCTGAGCTGCGCTCCTACCGCACCGCTGACGGCCGTGAGTGGATGTGGCAGAGCGACCCTGCTGTATGGAAGGGCTGCTCTCCCGTGCTGTTTCCCGCCATCGGCGGCCTGAAGGATGATGGCGCTACCATCGGCGGCAAGTTTTATGCCGTACCCCGTCACGGCTTTGCCCGCGGCATGGATTTCAAAGTCATTGAAGAAGGTCCTGATTTCATCAGCTTTATGGTAGAGCAGACCGAGGAGACCAAGAAGGTATTCCCGTTCGATTTTGCTCTCATCGTAACGCATCGCTTCCTCAAGAACGGTTTTGAGACCCGCTTCACGGTCGAAAACCATTCCTCCCGCGAGATGCCGTTCCTGCTGGGTGGTCATCCCGGTTTCATCTGTCCCATGAAGGACGGCGAAAACTTTGAGGATTACATCCTGCACTTCGAAAAGGAAGAGACCTGCGGCACCACCCTGTGCGATGGCCCCGGTCACACGCTCACGAAGGCTGTGCCCGTGGATATGGGCGAGGACGGACGTACCCTCAAACTGCAGTACAGCGACTTTGATAAGCTGGATACCTTCATTTTCAGCGGCCTCAATAGCCGCAAGGTTGACCTTGTTCACAAGGATACCAAGAAGGGCCTGCGCCTGAGTTTTGACATGGAAGTGCTGGCTATCTGGACAAGCCCCGGCAAGCATGCTCCCTACCTGTGCATCGAGCCCTGGCAGGGCGGCCCCGCTTATGCCGATGAGACCGGCCGCTTTGAGGATAAGCCCTATCATGTAACGCTGGGTGTGGGCGAAGCCTACAGCTGCGGCTACAAGATGGAGATCATCGATTAAACTTATTACCCAAACAAAATCCCGCATCGTTCAACAACGAACGAT
>JAZKYW010000009.1:0-8695 GCA_045612325.1 Candidatus Limiplasma sp.
CCTGAAGAAGACCCAGCAGATGCTGCCCGCTCTGACGCAGGCCGGTGTTGTTGACGCCGGCGGGCGCGGTCTGCTGCTCATCTACATGGTCTATGTGGCTTGCCTCCGCGGTGAGGAGATCCCCACCGAGGTGGATACCGAGTCCGATGGCGTACCCGTATTTGAGGACGACCACGAGTCTCTGGATGACATCAAGTTTGCCTACTGCACCGAGTTCCTGATCCAGAATCTCTATCCCGATATTCTGGAAGAGGATATCGACTCTTTCCGCCGCCGTCTCAACCGCATCGGTGACTGCGTGCTGGTCGTAGGCGACCTGGGCCTTGTAAAGGTTCACGTTCACACCAACGAGCCCGGCAAGGCGCTGGAATACGGCCTCAGCCTCGGCGAACTGGTCAACCTGAAGATCGAAAACATGGTGCAGCAGCGCCGTGACAATCAGGCTGCCGCTGCCAAGAAGGCCGAAGCTGAAAAGCCCGCCAAGGAATACGGCATGGTTGCTGTTTCTTTGGGCGAAGGCTTCAACAACATCTTTACCGACCTTACCGTTGACAGCATCGTAGAGGGCGGTCAGACCATGAACCCCTCCATCGAGGACCTGTCCGCTGCCATCGAGAAGGCTCACGCCAAGAATGTATTCGTTCTGCCCAACAACGGCAACGTTATCCTTGCTGCTCAGCAGGCTGCCAAGCTGTGCGAGAACAAGAACGTAGTGGTCATCCCCACCAAGAACGTTGCCATGGGTATCGCCGCCGCTATCGCCTTCCAGCCTGACCAGAGCGTTGAAGAAAACGCCGCTCAGATGGAAGAAGCTGCTCAGCGCGTACGCACCGGTACCGTTACCTACGCTGTGCGTGATACCGAATACGAAGGCCTCACCATCAAGGAAGGCGATATCATCGGCCTGTACAACGGCGCTATCCACACCGTTGGCAACAGCATCCACGATGTGACCCGCGACCTGATGAAGGAAATCGTTACCGAGGATGACGAGCTGATCACCGTTTACTACGGCAAGGATACCTCCGAAGAAGACGCTCAGGCGCTGACGGACGAGCTTGCCGAGCTGTACGATGACTGCGACGTTGATATGCAGATGGGCGGTCAGCCTCTGTACTATTATCTCGTTTCTGTTGAGTAATCAAAACAATATGGAATTAACACAGATCAAGGGCATCGGTCAAACAAGACTTCGTGCCTTACACGCAGCGGGCATTTGCTCGTTGCGTGATCTTTTATATACGGTTCCTGTCAAGTATAAGGATCTTGGCAGTATTACGACCGTTTCGCAGCTTCAGGCGGGTACGCGTGTTACGCTCAAGCTCTTGCGCGAGGGCGAAGCCAAGCTGAGCCGTCACGGCAAATTCAGCAGAGTGACCTGTACTTTTGCCGATGAAACAGGGCATATCACGGGCGTGTGGTTCAATCAGCCGTATATGCGTAATGTGCTGAACAACGGCACGCGCTTCACGCTGCACGGCATGGCGGAAACGCAGGGCAAAGGGTTCAAACTGATGAACCCGAGCATCGAAAAGGAACTGCGCATCATCCCCGTGTACAAGCCCATCGAAGGGCTTCCGCAGAAAACGCATGAAAACATCGTGCTTCAGGCTTTGGAGCATGTTGATGAACTCTGCCCTGAAACGCTGCCTGATGAAATCATCCGCAAGTATCAGCTGTGTTCCTGTGCGTGGGCGATTCGCGCTTTGCATGCGCCTGCCAATATGGATGAAGTGGTGCGTGCGCAAAGGCGTTTTGCCTTTGAACAGATGCTTTTGTATCAGGCGGCTGTGCGCATGGTGAAGGATAGCCGCAAAGCAGGATTTGTTTTTGCAGCTGATGAGCAGGCGCAGGATGACTTTTGGAATGCGCTGCCTTTCCGTCCGACCAATGCACAGCGACGCACGCTGAACGAAATTGCGGGCGACCTGACGTCGCGCCACGCCATGACCAGAATGGTGCAGGGTGATGTAGGCAGCGGCAAAACGGCTGTTGCAATGGGAGCTATGCTTTTGTGCGTGCAGGCAGGCTACCAGTGTGCCTTGATGGCGCCCACTGAAATTCTTGCGCATCAGCATTACGAGGGCATGAAGGCGTTTTTTGAGCAGCGCGGCTACGGCTGCGGCTTGCTGCTTGGCAGCATGACCGCCAAAGAACGCAAGGAAGCCAAACGCTGCCTTGAAAACGGCGAATGGGATGTTGTCATCGGCACGCATGCGCTCATCAGCAAAAGCGTAGCGTATCAGAAGCTGGGGCTTTGCATCACGGATGAGCAGCACCGTTTCGGTGTAGCACAGCGCACGGCACTTTTGAACAAGGGCAAGCAGGACGAATGCTCTCCGCATTTGCTTGTTATGTCCGCCACGCCGATTCCGCGCTCACTTGCGCTTGTGATGTTCGGTGATTTGGATATTTCCGTGATGGATGAATTGCCGCCAGGCAGATTGCCCGTTGGCACGCGCATCGTGACCGAAGAAAAACGCGCGGATATGTTCGGCTTTTTGAAAAAGGAACTGGACGAAGGCAGACAGGCATATATCGTTTGCTCGCTGGTGGATGAAAGTGAATCTGCCGACCAGCTCAAAGCAGCCAAAAGCTATGCGCAGGAGCTGCAGAAAACCGTATTCAAGGATTACAGCGTTGGCGTTACCTACGGCAGCCAGCCTGCCGCTGAAAAAGAAGATATGCTTCGTTTGTTCGCAGCAGGGGAAATCAAAGTGCTGGTGGCGACTACGGTTATTGAGGTTGGCGTCAACGTGCCCAACGCTTCCGTAATGGTCATTGAAGACGCAGACCGCTATGGACTTGCGCAGCTGCATCAGCTGCGCGGGCGTGTGGGACGCGGCAGCGCACAAAGCTGGTGCTTCCTGATGGCGAAGGCCAACGACCGTCTGCGTACGCTGGTCAAAACCAACGATGGTTTTGAAGTTGCGCGAGCAGACCTTGAACAGCGCGGCCCGGGCGAATTGCTCGGTACACGTCAGCACGGCGAAAGCCTTGTAGCGGGCGGAGCGGCGGCTTTCGGCAGCATGCAGCTGCTGTACGAAGCTGCTCACTGCGCGGAAGAACTGCAGAATTCGCCCGATAAGGCGGATGTATGGCAGGCTGTGACCCAACAGGCCGAAAAGCTGATTGAAAAACTGAGCGACCGTGTGTCCATCAGCTGAGGCTGTTGCCAAAATCTGCTGTTCAAGTTACAATACAATCAGAGAAATTCCGAAAGGATGAACGGAATGCACATTGTGCTTTATCAGCCCGAAATACCGCAGAATACAGGCAACATTGCCCGCACCTGCGCAGCAACGGGCAGCACGCTCCATTTGATCAAACCGCTTGGTTTTTCGCTTGCGGATAAATACCTGAAGCGTGCCGGGCTGGATTATTGGCATATGATGGAATACCATGTCCACGAAAGCTTTGATGAACTGCTGGAACGCTATCCCAATGCCAAAATGCATTTTCTTTCCACCAAAGCGCCTCGCAATTATGTGGAAGTGAACTACGGTGAAGATGATTTTCTGGTTTTTGGCTGCGAAACGCGCGGTCTGCCCGAAAGTTTGCTGACGCGCGTGTATGACCGCTGTGTGCGCATCCCCATGGTGCAGGGCGCGCGAAGCCTCAATTTGAGCAACAGCGTTGCTATTGTGCTTTATGAAGCGCTTCGTCAGCAGCATTTTTCCGATATGCAGACGCAGGGCGAACTGACCGGCCGCGAAGATGAAGCCGCGCCGTGGATGGATTATGTTTGAAGATTCGTTAGCTGTAATGGAAGGGAAGTGATACCATGAACAGACAAAACGAAGAACAGTACGAAAACGAAGACGCTTTTGAACTGGATGATGTGCTTGTGCCCGACGAAGAGCAGACGTGGGCAGCTACGCAGGTTTATCAGCAGCCCTACGCTCAGCCCTATGAGCAGCCTTACGACCAGACTTACGACCAGCCTTATGAGCAGCCCTATGAGCAGGACGAAGAACAGCCGTATCAGGATGAGTATCCCGAAGCTTATTTTGAAGGGTATGAAGAGTTTTACGGCGAGGAGTACTCGGAGGAGCACGAAGCCGCTGACCACGAATCGAAGATGCGCATGGCTATGGGCGCATTTGATTTGGTCACCATGTGCATTGGCATCGTAGTTTGCCTTGTGCTGGTCGCTCTCATCTTTGCCCTGTTCAACTGGGTTAAAACGGATATTCTCCATTCGGCGCTTCTTTTGCAGAGCGGTCTGCAATAACCCCAAAAGGTGGGAGAATGCATGCGTATTTCATGGGAGCAGCTTAATCAGAATATTCTGAGCTGTCAAAACTGCGGTCTGGGAGCTGGATGCATCCAAAAAGTGCCCGGACAGGGGGATTTCAACGCGCCGCTGATGCTCATCGGCGAAGGACCGGGCGAGCAGGAAGACCGTCAGGGCCTTGCGTTTGTGGGACCTGCGGGACAGCTGCTGACTAAAATGCTTGCGGCTATTTCGCTGCCCAGAGAGCGTGTTTACATCTGCAATGTTGTCAAATGCAGACCGCCCCGAAACCGTCAGCCTTCTCCTGAAGAAATGCAGGCCTGCCTTCCGCATCTGCGCGCCCAGACGGCGTTGATTCGGCCTAAGGTGATTTTGCTGTTGGGTGCAACGGCAGTATCGGCAGTGCTTGGGCCTGAATACCGCATCACGCGCTGCCACGGGCAGTGGTTTGAGCGCAAGGGCGTATGGATACTGGCGACCTATCATCCCTCGGCGTTGTTGAGAGATGTAAGCAAAAAGCGTGACGCTTGGGAGGACCTCAAACGCGTGCGTGCCAAACTGACGGAATTGTCCCTGTATCAGGACCTTCTGTCGGAGGAGGAAAAATGAAGGAAATCGAACGCTTCCGGCAGGAATGCAGAGCATTCTTTGAAGGTTTGGACAAAGAGCGCTATACCCCGCTTGTTTTTGGCGAAGGTCCCGATGAAAGGCCTGTGCTGATGCTCATCGGCGAAGCGCCGGGGGAGCAGGAAGCGCTGCAGGGCCGTCCGTTTGTGGGCAAGGCAGGTAAAAATCTGGATGCATTTCTGGAGGCTGTGCATCTCAAAAGAGAGGAAATCTACATTTCCAATGTCGTCAAGATTCGCCCCTCCAAAATCAGCGCAGCGGGCCGTGTGGTAAACCGTCCGCCTTCCAAAGAGGAAAAGGCGCTGTTTACCCCGTGGCTGATGCGCGAAATCGCGCTGGTAAAACCTATGGCGCTGGTCACGCTTGGCAATGTAGCCTTGCAGACCTTTGTGGAAGATACCATCGGTAACCGCCATGGCAGATGGACACAGACGACCGTACAAACGCCGGAAGGCGAATCGATGGAAATGCCGCTGTTTGCACTGTACCACCCTGCGTCTGTCATTTACAACAGGTCGCTCAAGGATACCTACGATGACGATTTGATCAGACTGGCGGAGACCCTGTCTGCGAGAACAGACGGCGAAAATGACATTTGAACCCGAGTGCTGTATACTGTAATGCAAAAGATGCGACAAATCAGCAGGCTTGTGTTATAGTAATCACGTAATAAAGCACTTGCTTTAACAGGAGGGGTACTCATGGAAATCTTGCTTGCGAAGCTTCCGATGATCATCTGTTTTTTGCTTGGCGTGGGTTTGCTCATCGTGGAGGTTTTTCTGCCGGGCTTCAGTTTGCCGGGCATCAGCGGTATCGCGCTGGAAATTGTCTGTATTGTGATGGCGTACACGAAATACGGCGGCATGGCTGCGCTGGGCGTTACGCTGATTATTCTTGCGGTGATTGCTGCCACCATTTCGTTGGCGCTGCGTTCTGCCAATAAAGGTCGTCTGTCCAAATCGGCAGTCATCCTTACCGATACCGAAAGCGTTGAGGAAGGTTATGTAGCTACCCGTGATATGGATGTTTTCCTTGGCAAGGTAGGCGTTACCACGACGGTACTGCGCCCGACCGGTATGGCTGAGTTTGACGGCGTAAAGCTGAATGTGCAGTCTGACGGCGAATATGTAGCCAAGGGCGAAAACGTGCGCGTGGAACGCGTAGAAGGTGCGCGCGTTGTGGTTCAGCGCGTAAAGGTAAGCGCCTGACGCTTGATTTTGTACCTTTGTCCGCAGGTGCGGACTTACAATAAAAACTTTCAGGGAGGATATCACCATGGAAGAAATGCTCTTGTTCCTTGTTCTGTTTGTCGCGTTCGTATTTGTTATTATCTTCGTGCGCTTTATCCCCGTTGGCCTGTGGATCACGTCTCTGGCTGCGGGCGTACACGTCAGCATCGCATCTCTTGTCGGTATGCGTCTGCGCCGCATCCAGCCCAAGCGTCTTGTTGAGCCCCTCATCAAAGCGCGTAAGGCCGGCCTTGAAATGAGCCTTGCCAAGCTTGAAACGCACTACCTTGCCGGCGGCAACGTTGACCGTGTGATCAACGCTCTGATCGCTGCTCAGCGTTCCAACATCGAAATGCCCTTCGAAAAGGCTTCCGCCATCGACCTTGCCGGCCGTGACGTGCTGCAGGCTGTGCAGATGAGCGTTACCCCCAAGGTCATCGAGACCCCTGTTGTTGCCGCTATCGCCAAGGACGGCATTGAACTGCGCGCCAAGGCCCGTGTAACCGTGCGCACCAACATCGAGCGTCTCGTAGGCGGCGCCGGCGAAGAAACCATCATCGCCCGAGTTGGCGAAGGTATCGTTACGACCGTAGGCTCCAGCGAGACCCACAAGCAGGTTCTGGAAAATCCCGACCTGATCAGCCAGACGGTGCTGAACAAGGGCCTTGACGCCGGTACGGCTTATGAAATTCTGTCCATCGACATTGCTGACGTTGACGTTGGCCGCAACGTAGGTGCTCAGCTGCAGATGGACCAGGCGGAGGCCGACCGCCGCATTGCTCAGGCCCGCGCCGAAGAGCGCCGTGCCATGGCTGTTGCCCATGAGCAGGAAATGAAGGCCGCCGTGCAGGAGATGCGCGCCCGCGTTGTTGAAGCCGAGGCCGAAGTACCCAAGGCAATGGCTGCTGCTCTGCGCGACGGCAAAATCGGTGTGATGGATTACTATCAGCTGCAGAACCTTGTAGCGGATACTTCCATGCGCGAAGGCATTGCCAAGGCCAGCGCTCCTGCCGAAACCAAGAAGTAAAACGAAAGTGCGGCGCAGCCGCTTTGGAGGCGGCTGCGCACACTGTATGCATGGGAGGTGACCGCGCGTGGGCGAATTTATATGGCTGGTGATCGTGATCGTCGGTATGATCATATCTGCCTCCAATAAGAAAAAGAAAAAGACCAAAACGGCTGGCAAACAGCCGAATAACGCTGCGGCACAGAGAAAGCCCGCAGCATCTTCGGAAAGAGAAAAGCGCATTGCTGCGATCCGTGCGGAGATCGAAAAGCGCAAGGCGGAATTGGAACGCCAGAAAGAGCAGCAGCTCACGTTTGTTCCTGCTGAAGGCGAATCCTACGCGGAGACTATGGGCAGCATGGCTTTTGACAGTACCGAAGGCGAATGCATCTGCGACCCCGAGCTTGAGCATGAACGCGTAACAGAAGTGGATCCGCAGAGCGTATATGCCAACGAGATCGGCGCGGAGCCTGTTCTGGACTTCTCGGCAAAAGGCATTCTGCAGGGCGTCATTATGAGCGAAGTGCTCACAAGGCCTGCACAGCGCGCAAGGAAAAGGTGAGCGCCATGAATGAATTGCGAGTATTGATCGCCGATGATGATATGGGCATGCGCACCATCATGCGCAAAATCGTGGACAGGGTCGAAGATTTCCTGCTCGTTGCTGAAGCGGCGGACGGACAAACTGCGCTTGAACTGGTTGAAAAGCTGAAGCCTGATGTGGTTTTTCTGGATGTTGAAATGCCTGTGATGACGGGCGTGGAATGCGCAAGAGCCATTCAGGATATGGACCCGGGCATCATCATTATCTTTGCCACCGCACATGATACCTACATGAGCGATGCATTCGAAGTGTACGCATTTGACTATCTGATCAAGCCGTTCAAGGTGGAGCGCGTGATTCAGACCCTTGAGCGCGCAAGGGAACGATTGCTCTCGCGCACAAGCCGCAGCCTTGCAGCCCCTGCAGCAAAGCCTGCAAGACCCGGCGGAAAGCTGATGCTGAGACATCGCGACGGCGTTACGTTCCTCAATCTGCAGGATATTTTGCTTGTGCAGCGCGAGGAACGCGCTACGGTGCTTTATACGGTGGATGATGAGCGATATGTGACCAACGATACCCTGAGCGAGATGGAAGAGAGACTGCCGCAGGATGTGTTCTTCCGTTGCCACAAGAGTTACATCATCAATCTCGACCATATCAAGGATATCACGCCGTACGGACGCTGGACGTACGTGGTGCGCCTGGAAGGCACACAGCGCGATGCGTTGATCACGCACGAAAAATACGAAGAGCTGGAGCAGATGTTCCGCTAAAAACAAAAACAGCAGGGCGAATGTGCCTTGCTGTTTTTTGTGTATTAAAGTTCTCCGCGGCGGAAACGCTCGATCAGTTCGTAGGCAATGCTGAGCTTGTGGGGGAGAGGCTGTACCTCTGAACGGTCAAACCAGCGGGCGTCGGCCAGTTCGCTTTTTTGAACTGAGAGGGGAAGAGTGTCATCCGCAGTAGCGTGAAATGCAAACATGTGCGAACCGCTGGAGCCCCAGGGCTGGTCGCCGATGTAGCGTACATTTTCAATTGGCAGTCCCACTTCT
>JAZKYW010000010.1:0-2454 GCA_045612325.1 Candidatus Limiplasma sp.
GCAGGATCAGGTTGCTTTGTGGGACTCGGAAGAGGACGACTGATCAGTCCAGCATTTCCCGCACTACATTGCGCATGGAATACAGGCCTGCGGGCTTGTCCAGCAGGTAGCGGGCGGCTTTGAGCGCCCCCTGCGCAAACAGCGCGCGGTTTTCGGCGCGGTGGGTCAGGATGACCTGTTCGCCGTTGCCGTAGAAGCCAACCTCATGCTCGCCGGTCACGGTACCGCCGCGCACGGCATGGATGCCGATCTCAGCAGCAGTACGCTTTTCAGCGCGGCCATAGCGGCCGTATACAGGCTCCGTTTCGGGGCCTTTTTCATTTTTGGCGGCTTCGTAGAGCATGAGCGCAGTGCCGCTGGGGCTGTCCGCCTTCATGCGGTGATGCTTTTCAACGATCTCGATGTCGTAGCCGTCCAGCGTGCGGGCAGCCATGGCTACCAGCTCCTGCATCACGTTCACGCCAAGGCTCATGTTGGCGGAGCGCAGCACGGGGATCTCTTTGGCGGCCTGCACGATGCTTTCGATCTCTACATCGGTATAGCCTGTGGCGCACAGCACCACAGGCATTTTGTTTGCTTTGGCAATGGCGAGCAGCTCAGGCAGGGCGTCGGGACGGGAAAAATCGATCGCGACGTCGGCTTCACCGTGAAACTGTTCGTAGCCCGTCACAACGGGATAGGTGCAGGCCTGACCGCTGTAGGCCACGTCCACGCCGCAAACGATCTGCGCGCCTGCATTTTCAGCAGCCAGCGTTACTTCGCGGCCCATGCGGCCCAGCGCGCCGCCCAGAAGGATCTTCATTATCGGTCACCTCAGCAGTAGGTTTTGAGCGCTTCCAGCGCAGCGTCCATCTTGGCGCAGGCGGCTTCGCTTGCGGGAATGAGCGGCAGGCGCAGCTCGTTTTGGCAAACGCCCAGCTGTGCCATGGCGTACTTGCAGGGGATGGGGCTGACCTCACTGAACAGGGCGCGTACCAGAGGCAGGCTGTCCAGCTGCAGCTGACGGCTCTTGTTGTGGTCGCCCTCGAACCAGGCGCTGACCATATCGCTCATCATGCGGGGCTTTACGTTGCTCAGCACGCTGATCACGCCGTCAAAGCCCATCGCCAGCAGGGGGTAGACCATGTCATCGTTGCCGCTGTAGAAGGCAAGCTTTCCTTCGGCAGCCTGCATCTTTTCCATGATGCCGGGCAGGTCGTAGCTGCTTTCCTTGAGGGCGATGAACTTTTCGCACTGTGCCAGGCGGCCCAGGGTCTTGGCGCTCAGGTCAAGATTGGTACGGCCGGGAACATTGTAGAGGATGATGGGCAGCTCGGTATTTTCGGCGATGTGCATGAAATGCGCATACAGGCCTTCCTGCGTGGTCTTGTTGTAATAGGGCGTCACCACCAGCTGGGCGTCGCAGCCCAGGTCGCGGTAGGCGCGTTCGGTCTCGACTACGGCGGCGGTGTTGTTGCTGCCGGTGCCGCAGATGACGGGGATGCGGCCGTTGACGGCCTTCACGGTCTCGCGGATGACGGTCTCGCGCTCCTGAGCGGAAAGGGTGGAAGGTTCGCCGGTGGTGCCGCAGGTAACGATGGCAGCGGTGCCGCCTTCGATCTGCATTTCCACCATGCGGCGCAGGGCAGGCAGATCGACCTTGCCGTTTTCAAAAGGCGTGATCAGCGCAGTGGCGCTGCCACGAAACAGGGGCTGATTCATCAAAGAACCTCCAGTTCTATGGGGAGAGTGGTTCAGGCGTTCTTAGCGGGGATATAGCCCATCTTGCACAGGTACTCAGCGCTCAGCACGCCGCCGCCGGCAGCGCCGCGCAGGGTGTTGTGGCTGAGGCAGACGAACTTGTAGCTCATGACGGGGTCCTTGCGCAGACGGCCGATGGAGATAGCCATGCCGCCTTCCAGGTCACGGTCCAGACGGGTCTGGGGACGGGCGGGATCCTCAAAGTAGTTGAGGAACTTCTTGGGAGCGGAGGGCAGGTCCAGATCGGCGATGGCAGTCTTGAAGCGATCCCACTTGATGAGGATATCCTCCTCGGTGGGCTGTTGGCTGAACTTGACGCTCACGGCAGCCATGTGGCCGTCGGAAGCAGGCACGCGCAGGCACTGGGCGCTGATGCAGGGACCCTGAGCATCCACGATTTCTTCGCCTTCGATGTGACCGAAGATCTTGAGGGGCTCCTTTTCGCTCTTCTCGTCCTCACCGCCGATGTAGGGGATGACATTGTCGATCATCTCAGGCCAGGTATCAAAGGTCTTGCCGGCGCCGCTGATGGCCTGATAGGTGCATACCATCACCTTTTCAATGCCATAGCCCATGAGGGGCCACAGGGCGGGCACATAGCTCTGAATGGAGCAGTTGGGCTTGACGGCGATGAAGCCTACTTTGGTACCCAGACGCTTGCGCTGAGCAGCGATGATTTCGGCATGGTCGCCGTTCAGTTCGGGGATCAGCATG
>JAZKYW010000011.1:0-9161 GCA_045612325.1 Candidatus Limiplasma sp.
GGGACCCTGCTGACCCTGAGGGTTGGCAGGACGGCCATAGGGGCCCTGGGGATTGGCGGGACGGCCGTAGGGACCCTGAGGATTGACGGGACGGGGAGCCTGACCCGGCTGTACGGGACGGGGCTGCTGAGCACCCTGCACGGGGCGGGGCTGCTGCTGGCCTGCGGGACGGGCCACAGGCTGGGCAGGACGGCCCTGCATGGGCTGCTGAGCGCCCTGTACGGGACGAGGCTGCTGCTGGCCTGCGGGACGGGCCGCGGGCTGAGCGGGACGGGCACCCTGAGCGCCGGCCACGGGCTGGGCGGCAGGACGGGCGGCCTGTGCGGGGGCAGCAGGACGGGGCTGTACGGGAGCAGCGGGCTTGGGCTGCGCAGCGGCGGCAGGCTTGGCCTGCGCAGCGGGCTGAGCGGCAGCCTTGGGCGCTTCGGGCTGCTTGGCAGCGGGAGCGGCTTCCTTTACAGCGGGCTTGGTTTCCGCAGCGGGTGCGGTCTTCTTTTCTTCAGCCTTTACGGTTTCTTTTACCACAGGCTTGGCTTCTTCAGTCTTCTTCACGGGGGTCTCCTCCGCCTTTACGGGCTCCGGCTTCTTTTCTTCCTTTACGACGGGCTTGGGCGCTTCTGCTTTGGGCGCTTCCGTCTTGGGGGCTGCCGGTTTTTCCTCTTTGGTCTCCACCTTGGGCGCCTGCGCAGGCTCTTCTGTGTCAGGCATGGTGTATGCTTTGGTGTGCTGGCTGATCAGTCTTTGCTGTTCGGCCTGCTTTTCATCAGCCTTGCGCTGTTCCTCTTCACGGAGGAATTTGGCTTCGAGCTTGCGTGCGGCCTGCGTCAGATCATCCGCGTTCTTACGCATGGATGATACATTGTTGAGCATATCCGCTGCACCCTTGAGCAAATCCCTGGTGGCATCCTTGAGTTTTACTTTGGTCATTGTACCGCTTGCACCCCCGCATATTCTGCAAAATGTAATAATCTGATTTGGGTGGCTTTACAGCCGCTGCTCATCCTTGAGCAGAGTAAGGAGCTTCTGCGCCATGCCATCCGCCTTGAGGGCTATGACCATGCGGCCTTTCTTGCCGATGGCGTGCCCGAGCGATCCTTCGGAAAGCTCATAAAGCGGCGTGTTGTGGCTGTGGCATGCATCCGTCAGGCGTTTGCGTGTGTTTTCGGATGCGCCTGCATCCATCAGAACGATCGCTGCCTGCTCCTGTCGGGCCAGATCCACACAGGCTTCCTGACCGCTGATGATGCGGCCGGCACGCATGCAAAGGCCCAGAAAATTGATGACCTGATTTTCGATCATTTCTGTCATGCGTTTTTCTCCTGCTGGCTGAGCAGCTCGTTCATAGTGTTGATCAGCTGGGCGTTTACGTCCTCGGAGAGCTTTACTTCCAGCTGGCGGTCCAGCTGGCCCTGTTTGAGCGCTCTGCGCAGACATTCGGCGTTAAAACAACAATATGCGCCGCGGCCCGGTTTTTTGCCTGTGGCATCCAGGCTGACCTGACCTTCGGGAGAGCGGACCCCGCGAAGCAGCTCCTTCTTGGGCTTCATTTCACGGCAGCCGACGCACATGCGCATGGGGATCTTTTTCGGCTTCAGCGGCACGGTCGCCACTCCTTTCGTAACAGTTGATTACAGGGTATCGTCTTCGTCGTCGGATTCTTCCAGCTCCAGGCCGCGAAGCTCGGGCAGACCGGAGGCCTGCAGCTCCTCGAGGGAAGCGGGCTGGTAATCCATGGCCTGGAAGCCCATGGGCTCCTCGACCATCTGCTCATCCATGGGCAGGTCGAACATTTCGGCAGCCTGGCTCTGGCTCTTGATATCGATGCGCCAGCCGGTGAGCTTGGCGGCCAGACGGGCATTTTGACCTTCCTTGCCGATGGCAAGGCTGAGCTGGTTATCGGGCACGACCACGCGGCAGGCCTTTTCGTTCTCAGCCACAAATACGCTCAGTACGTGAGCGGGGTTAAGGGCGTTGGCGATGAACTCGGCGGGGTCGCGGGACCACTTGATGATATCGATCTTTTCGTTCTTGAGCTCGTTGACAACGCGCTCAACACGGTTGCCGCGGGGGCCTACGCAGGCGCCTACGGGATCGATGGCGGCCTCGGTGGAGTGTACGGCCATCTTGGTGCGGCTGCCGGCCTCACGGGCGATGGACTTGACCTGCACAACGCCGCCGGCGATCTCAGGCACTTCCATCTCGAACAGGCGCTTGACCAGACCGGGGTGGATACGGCTTACGCGAACCTGAGGGCCGCGCAGCATTTCACGGCCGGTGCGGTTAACTTCCAGCACGTATACCTTGATGTGATCGTCGAGGTGATATTCCTCGCCGGGCATAAAATCGGAAGGCTCGAGGATGCCTTCGGTGCGGCCCAGCTCCACCAGCACGCCCTTGGGCTCGATGCGCTGGACGATGGCGGTGAGGATCTCGTTTTCCTTCTCGGAGTACTCATCGTAGATCTTGCCCTGCTCGGCTTCGCGGATGCGCTGCATGATGACCTGCTTGGCGGTCTGGGCAGCGGTGCGCAGGAAGCCGTTGGGGGTGACATCGATCTCGGCGATGTCGCCCATGCGGTAATCGCTGCGATACTTCAGAGCATCCTTGAGCAGGATCTGGTTGGCGTTATCCTCAACCTCTTCCACAATGGTCTTGCGGGCAAAAACGTGAGCCACGCCGGTCTTGCGGTCGAGACTTACGCTGAGGTTGGAGGGAGCGTTCTCTTCACGGGAGACGTTCTTTTTGAAAGCAGCCTTCAGCGCCTCTTCGATGGCGTTGAAAAGCAGATCTTCGCTGATGTCCTTTTCGTTGGCGAGCGCCTTGATGGCCAGAATCAGTTCGGCCTGACCGCTCTGCTGGGTCTTCTTGGTGGTCCTCATGGCTGTTTCCCTGCTTTCTTAGTCTTCATCGTCCAGTACGACGTCTTCAAATTCCTCTGCGTCCGGCTCGTAAACCGGCTTGATGAGTGCAACGGCTTTGCGTTCAAAGGTAAGCGCTTCTTCGCCGGCGGTAATGGTCACGGAAGTATCATCCATCGCGGTCAGCTGCCCCTGATAAAGCTTTGCGCCGTTGAGGGGAGCAAAAAGCTTTACCTCTACCAGCGCGCCGCGGTTGCGTTCAAAGTCGCGCTGGTTTTTGATGGGACGGTCAACACCGGGGCTGGAAACCTCCATGATGTCGTAATCCACATCCTCGTACATAGGCTGCAGAAGCTTGTGGTACTTTTCGCAGTCATCCAGAGAGATGCCGCCTTCCTTGTCCACGTAGACGCACAGGCACTTGCCGCGGCTTTCCTTCTGCAGGGTCACTTCCACCAGCTCAAGACCAAGCTGGTCGGCAACCTTCTGCGCCAGTTCTTCTACCATCTGTACGGAGTTCTTTTTGACGCCGTGAGCGCCGTGGTTTTTAGCCATTCGCTGTTTCTCCAGTCTATTGTTGTATGCGGCAAAAAAGCAATCAAAAAGAGCGGAAAACTATCGCCAGACCTGCGCATGCGTATTCCTGTGCCGAAACGGCAAAGGACAGCCCCGGTATTTCACCCCGGCGCTGCTTGGCATAACAGGACTGACGATACCCACTCTTTACGAAAAACCCTTCTTTCCACATTGGGTCGAAAATGCACAATGAAACAGTCTGCTTTTACAGACATAAGGAAGTATACCACAACATTTGAGTAAATACAAGCGTTTTAGCTGTCTCAGGTAAAATCTTGCTCCTCTTTTCTTTACAGCGGGGATGGGATGTGATACACTTTTTTCACTTTCAAAGACAAGGATGATGGAATATGCCGCTGTGCAATCTCTGCCCCCGCCGCTGCAATGCGCTCAGGACCCCCGAAAGCGGGGAAGGTTTCTGCGCCATGGGAACGCTGCCCGTTGTGGCGCGCGCTGCAAGGCATATGTGGGAGGAGCCCTGCATCAGCGGTACGCGCGGCAGCGGCACGGTGTTTTTCAGCGGCTGCACGCTCGGCTGCGTGTTTTGCCAGAATGAAATGATCAGCCACCATCCGCTGGGCGAGCGCATGGACGCCAAGCAGCTTTGCGAGCTTTTCGAGCGCGTGGAGGGCCTTGGCGTGCACAACCTGAACCTTGTGACCCCGTCTCATTTCGCGCCCGAAATTTTCAAGGCGCTTAAGCTGCGCAAAATGAACATCCCCGTTGTGTGGAACAGCAGCGGCTACGAAAACACGGAAGTCATCGAGGCGGCCCGCGGTCTGGTGGATATTTTTCTGCCCGACCTCAAATATGCCACCGAAAAGACCGCCGGGCAGCTTGCCAATGCGCCCGATTATTTCCCTGCGGCCATGAAAGCCATCCGCGCCATGTGCAATGTGACGGGCGCGCCCGTATACGATGAGGATGGCATCATGCAAAGCGGCACCATCGTGCGCCATCTCATCCTGCCGCTTCGTACGGCTGAAAGCATCGCCATCCTCGACGCCATCGCCGAAGAACTGCCCAAGGGCACGCCCGTGAGCCTTATGCGCCAGTATACCCCCATGAATGATGTGAAGATCGCAGGCCTCGACCGCCGCCTCACAAGCCGCGAATACATCCGCGTGCGCGACCACATGTTTGATCTTGGGTTGGATGGATACCTGCAGCAGAAAGAATCCGCTGACAGTTCCTACACCCCCGCTTTTATGGATGAGGAGAGCGTTGCGCTGTTTCCCAAAAAAGAATAAAAAAATATCAAAAATTTTTTCAAAATAGGGTTGACATTCGGCGAATATAGAGTATAATAACTTTCGCTGGTTGAAAAACCGCGTGCACCATTAGCTCAGTTGGTAGAGCACCTGACTCTTAATCAGGGTGTCCAGGGTTCGAGTCCCTGATGGTGTACCAATAAGCACCATTAGCTCAGTTGGTAGAGCACCTGACTCTTAATCAGGGTGTCCAGGGTTCGAGTCCCTGATGGTGTACCACAAACCGATCGCTTGTGCGATCGGTTTTTTGTTTTTATCAACAAATGCTGATGCTTCTATGAATACGACTTGGAAGACTAAACATTGCGATTGCTTGTGTAAATTGCTATAATAATTCAAAATGGATGCATTATTTTGAGATAGGATGAAGGTAGTTTTATGCGAAATTTGCGGTCTTACTATTCAGCAGCTATTGCAGATTTTTTATGCCAGTCACCAAACGAGATCACTGGTATTATTCATGCAAACAATAGTTCAGCAGAGACAACAATTCAGCAAAAGAATACTTGGGAAACCGAAGTAAAAATACTAAAAGATCAGTTAAATTCGTTTGGATTTGGCAGGATTATTTTTGAATATACAATTCCTCGAATGGGTAAGCGTGTAGATGTTGTCGTCCTTTATCAAAATATCGTTTTTTTGTTGGAGTTCAAATGCGGTGACACAGAATATCGACAAGCCACGTATGACCAAGTATATGATTATGCGTTGGACCTTCGTAACTTTCAAAAAGAAAGTCATGATAAATTGCTTGTGCCAATCATGATATCTACAAAAGCGTTAGAAGAATTTAATGTTATTAGTGAAAGTGACCGTATTATTGCTCCACTGCGATGTAATGCTAAGAATATTGCGAAAACGATAAAAGAAGTTGTTCAACGCTATAAAGAACCCTCGTTTGATTATATAACCTGGGAAAATTCAGAATACTTGCCGACACCTACAATTGTGGAAGCAGCGCAGGCGTTGTATCGCGGACACAATGTACACGAGATTACTCGTAGCGATGCAGGTGCAGAGAATTTGACGGTTACTACTGACGAAATTAACCGCATTATTGAGAATAGTAAAGCGAATAAAAGAAAATCGATTTGCTTTGTAACAGGTGTTCCCGGAGCTGGAAAAACTTTGGTAGGACTAAATCTGGCTATCCAGCGTTCGGATGCCACGCAAGGAGAGCATGCAGTTTTTTTATCTGGTAATTTTCCATTGGTAAGCGTGCTGCAAGAGGCACTTGCACGTGATAAAGTTGAACAAGAAAAGCAACACGGAAAACGTATTGCCAAAAAAGATGCCTTGCGGAGTACTTCGGCTTTTATTCAAATTATTCATAAGTACCGAGACTCTTTTGTTGGTAACAATAATGTTCCACCGGAGCGTATTGCGATTTTTGATGAAGCTCAACGAGCCTGGACGCAGGAAATGATTGAAAAATTCATGGCAACAAAGAAAGGGATTTCGCCGTTTCCGTATAGTGAGCCTGAGTTTTTGATTAGTACAATGAATAGGCATCCTGATTGGGCTGTGATTGTTTGCTTGGTTGGTGGAGGACAGGAAATTAATACTGGAGAAGCAGGGTTGCCGGAATGGTTTGATTCTCTTCGGCGCGCTTTCCAGGATTGGGATGTGTATATTACTCCGCAACTTAACGATAGCGAATATCGTCGCGGGCGTAGTTGGAGAAGCATGGTTGAAAAACTTCGTACGCATGAGCGAGAAAAACTTCATCTGGCAACATCAGTTCGTTCGTTTAGAACTCCTGACTTAGCAGCTTTTATAAAGGCTTTGCTGGATGCAGATTTTTCAAACGCTCAAGAACTATACCAACGTCTTAAAGAAAAATATCCTATTGTGCTTACTCGAGACATACGTAAAGCGAAATCATGGGTTAAAGAACAGTGTCGGGGTACAACACGTTATGGTTTGCTTGCGAGTAGTGGAGCATTGCGTTTAAAGCCAGAAGGAATATATGTAAAGAATAAGGCTTCTGTTGAAAATTGGTTTTTAAACGATAAAGAAGATGTCCGCTCGAGTTATATGTTAGAGGATGTGGTAACGGAATTTGATATTCAAGGATTAGAACTTGATTATTCTATTGTTGCGTGGGATGCTGATTATCGCTATGAGGATGGAACTTGGAGCTATAATCATTTTGTCGGCAATAGATGGAATTCAATAAGTTCTGAAGAACGAAAACTGTATTTGAAAAATGCCTATCGTGTTTTACTTACTCGAGCACGGCAAGGAATGGTCATTTTTGTACCAATGGGAAGCGAAGAAGATGAAACACGAAAATGCGAATGGTACGACGGCATTTATAATTATTTCAAATCGGTCGGAATAGCGTCGATATGAAATAAAGAATCGTAAATCCCCAAGATTATGACATTTTTATCGAATATCTTTATTATGAGGGTAAAACATGAAGATTTTGAATATCGGCTCTATGAACATTGACCTTGTGTACAGCGTTGAGCATTTTGTTGCGGCAGGGGAAACGGTGGCGTCCAGCAAATTGGAGCGTTTTTCGGGCGGCAAGGGGCTCAATCAATCCGTTGCGCTGGGACGCGCGGGTGCGCAGGTGTATCATGCGGGCAAAATCGGGCAGGACGGCCTGTTTTTGAAGCAGCTGCTCGAAGGGGCGCAGGTGGATACGCAGCACGTTTGCGTAACGGACGGCGCTACGGGTACGGCGGTCATTCAGGTGCAGCCCGACGGGCAAAACTGCATCCTGCTGTACGCTGGCGCAAACGGCGAGATGACCGCCCGGGAAATCGACTATATATTGGAAGATTTTTCCGCGGGCGACCTGCTGCTGATGCAAAACGAAGTGAGCGGTCTGGCGCATGCGCTGCGCGCCGCAAAGCAGAAAGGCCTGTTTATCTGCCTGAATCCTTCGCCGGTTACGGAGGAAATGCTGCACGCGCCGCTGGAGTTGGTGGATTGCTTCATCCTCAACGAGGTGGAAGCCGCGCAGCTTGGCGGCGGAAGCACGCCTGATGAAATGCTGGATGCGATGGCGCAGCGTTTTCCCGATGCGATGGTCGTGCTCACCCTCGGCGAGGACGGCGCAATGTGCCGCCGCGGCGGCGAACGCTGGCAGCAGCCCCGTTATCCCGTCAAGGCAGTGGATACCACTGCGGCAGGCGATACGTTCACGGGTTATTTTCTGGCGGCGTATACGCAGGGCTGCGCCATCCCCGAAGCGCTGCGCACAGCTGCCTGTGCCGCAGCCATTGCCGTAACGCGCAAAGGCGCGGCGCCGTCCATTCCCTGCGTGTCCGAAGTGCGGGAAGCCTTGGACTGATACCTTTGTTGTGATGTAATCATAGCGCACGTCTTGCGAAAAAAACGCGCATCAAGTACAATACAAAAAGCGGCTGAAAAACATCAGCCACCAAAACAGGAGGAAATGATTCATGAAATACCGCAAGTTTGGCAATACCGGCGTTGAGATTTCCACGCTGGGCTTTGGCTGCATGAGACTCAAGGAGATCGAACAGCCCGACGGCACTTTTGTTGTTGATCAGGAGCATACCAACGAAATGCTCACCCGTGCTTACGAGCTGGGCGTCAACTATTTTGATACCGCTCTCTACTACTGCCACAAGAACAGCGAGATCGCCGTTGGCAAGGCGGTGAAGCCCTTCCGCGATAAGATCTACCTGTCCACCAAGTGCCCCATGGAGCCTGTCAAGAGCCGTGAGGACTTCCGCAAGACCCTCGAGACCAGCCTTGAAAAGCTGGACACCGATTATGTGGATTTCTATCACTTCTGGGCCATCAACCAGAAGGTGTTCGATGAAAAGATCGTGCCCCTGGGCCTGCTGGATGAAGCCAAGAAGCTGAAGGAAGAGGGTAAGATCCGTCACATTTCATTCTCCTTCCACGATACCCCCGAAGCCCTCAAACACATCATTGACAACGCTCCCGAGATGGAGAGCATGCTGGTACAGTACAACCTGCTGGACCGTGCCAATGAGGAAATGATCCAGTACGCCGCCTCCAAGGGTCTGGGCGTTGTGATCATGGGTCCCGTAGGCGGCGGTCGTCTGTCCGCTCCCACCGAGCTTGTGCAGAAGCTGGGCGGTGGCAGCCAGAACACCTATGAGCTGGCGCTGCGCTTTGTACTGGGCAACCCCGGTGTGTGCTGCGCCCTGAGCGGCATGACCAGCGTGGACGTGGTGGAAAAGAACGCCGCCGTTGCCTCTCTGGAAAATCCCATGACCGAAAAGGAATGGCGCGAAGTTGGCGAGAGCCTCGAGAACCTCAAGAAGTTCTCCGAGCTGTACTGTACCGGCTGCGGCTACTGCCAGCCCTGTCCCAAGGGCATCAACATTCCGCGCATCTTCCAGGCCTACACCTATCAAAACGTCTATGGCCTGACCGACCTGGCGAAAAACACCTGGAACGGCTATCTGAGCAACGACAAGAACCCCGGCGTGCATCCCGACGC
>JAZKYW010000012.1:0-12463 GCA_045612325.1 Candidatus Limiplasma sp.
TCGCAAGCTTCTTCGTAATCGGTCTCGGCGGTGATGCCGGCGTTCATAGCGGCGGTGTACAGAGCGTAGATGCCGTCGTAAGCGTCAGCAGCAAACTGGTTGGGGATCTCGCCGCGCAGGCCTTCGTACTTGCGAACGAACAGCTGGGTCTTCTCGTCTTCGGAGGAAGCAGCGAAGGGGGTCAGCAGCATTACGCCCTCGGCCAGAGTGGTGTCGAAGCCTTCCAGGGTCAGGATGCCGTCCATGCCGTCAACGCCGAAGAAGGTGGGAGCGTATTCAATGGACTTGGCCTCAGCCAGGATCAGAGAAGCGGGGGTGTAGTAGATGGGCAGGAATACCAGGTCAGCGCCGGCGTCCTTGGCAGCAGCAACCTGAACGGAGAAGTCAGCGTTGTCGTCAGCAGAGAAGGTAGAAACAGCAACGATATTCAGGCCCAGTTCCTTGGCGGTGGCGTCGAAAGCCTGATAGATGCCGGTGGAGTAGGGATCGGCGTTGTTGTAGATAACAGCGATCTTGGTGCCCAGTTCCTTGGCAGCGATCATTTCAGCGGCAGCCTTGCCCTGACCGGGGTCAGTGAAGCAAACCTGGAATACGTTGTCCTTGTTGGCGGTTACGTCGCTGGAAGAAGCGGAAGGAGTGAGCATGAATACGCGCTCTTCATAAGCCTGAGCGGCAACAGCGATGCAGGGAGCGGTGGTAACGGTGCCCAGGATCATAGTAGCGCCGTCGTCCATGATCTCGTTGTAGGCGTTGATGGCCTTTTCGGGGTCATGTTCGTCGTCCTGGATGTTCAGTACGATCTGGATGCCGCCCTTGGCATTGATTTCGTCAGCAGCGATCTGAGCGCCGTAAGCAACAGCGTTGCCGTATACGGCAGCACCGCCGGTCAGGGGGCCGATAACGCCGATCTTCAGGGGAGCGGGAGCCGCCATAGCGGAAACAACGCTCATGCTCATAACCAGAGCCATGATGATAGCTACGATCTTCTTCATGAAAGGGTTCCTCCTTTTGCAATAACCAACTGTCATTGCTTAATTGATGTGTGCTATTATACGCTCATACAACATAGCACGCAAGCTTTTTTGCAAGAAACCACTGTATTTTTGGTGTTTTTGGTTTTTTATCTGCCGATTTTCGCAACGCTTATGCAAAAGGATGCATAGAGGTCTCCTCGGCAATACCGCCGCCGAGGCACACATCTCCCTGATAAAGCACCACGCTCTGACCGGGCGTTACCGCGCGCTGCAGCACATGGCTTTCCACAAACATCTCGCCGTTGCGGATGATGGCGGTCACTTCCTGGTCGGGCTGACGGTAGCGATACTTAGCAGTAGCGCGGAAAGGCACGCCATCCGCCGCAGGGGCTTCATCCGCCACCCAGGTCAGCTGACTGACGCGGGTATAGCGGGAGTACAGCTTTTCGCTGTCCTCGCCCTGAGATACGACCAGCACGTTGTTTTTGAGGTCCTTGTCGATAACAAACCAGCGGCGTCCGTCACCGCTGCCGCCGATGCCCAGACCGCGGCGCTGACCAAGGGTGTAGTAGGCAAGGCCGATGTGCTCGCCCACCTTCCTTCCGTCCTCGGTGCGCATATCGCCGGGCTGCATGGGCAGGAAGCCCTGCAAAAACTGACGGAAGTTGCGCTCACCGATGAAGCATACGCCTGTGGAATCCTTCTTGGCGGATGTGCTCAGCCCATTCTTTTCCGCAATGGCACGCACTTCCTGCTTGGTCATGCCGCCTACGGGGAACAGCGCGCGGGCGATTTGCGCCTCCTTCACCATATAAAGGAAGTAACTCTGGTCCTTGTTGGGGTCAGAGCCGCGCAGAAGCACAGTGCGACCGTCGCGCACGTCCTTCTGTACAAAGTGGCCCGTTGCCATGTGACCCGCGCCAAGCTTCATGGCATATTCAAGAAACGCCTTGAACTTGATTTCGCGGTTGCACAGCACGTCGGGATTGGGTGTGCGTCCGCGGCGGTACTCATCCAGAAAATAGCTGAAAACGCGGTCATAATATTCCTTTTCAAAGTTGACCGCATAGCACGGAATGCCGATGGTATCGCAAACTTCCTGCACGTCATTCCAGTCATCGGTCGCCGTGCATACGCCGTTTTCGTCCTTCTCATTCCAGTTTTTCATAAACACGCCCACTACATCGTAGCCCTGCTCCTTCAAAAGCAGCGCAGATACGGAGCTGTCCACTCCGCCGGACATGCCAATGACGATTCTTTCCATGTGTTCCTCCTGTAATCAGCGCAATTCAAAATCAGACAAACGCTGTGCAACGGCACAGAGCGCATCGCGCTCCACGCTGTCGCGGTCCTGAGCGGCGTTTACCACGAGGAAGCGCCCTTCATCCTGCGCGATCAGTTCTTCGTACGCCTGCTGCACGCGGGCATGAAACTGTACTGCCTGCAATTCAAGCCTGTCGGGGGTGGATGCAGCCAGACGGCGGCTCAAAGCTTCGCGGTGGTCGATGGACAGGTACAGCGTTGCATCGGGCAGCATGCCATCCACCGCAGGTGCGTTGATTTGCTGGATGGTGGCTACGCCCAATTCACGTCCGCCGCCCTGATAAGCCACAGAGCTGTCCACAAAACGGTCGCACAATACCACCTCGCCCTTTTCAACAGCGGGGCGGATGACCTGATGCACATGCTGTGCGCGCGCGGCGGCATACAGCAGCGCCTCACAGGTATCGCACATTTCCATGTGCTTGGTATCCAGAATGATGCCGCGGATGGCTTCGCTGATGGCGCAGCCGCCGGGCTCACGCGTGCGGCGCACGGTAAAGCCGAATTTGCGCAGGTTGTTTTCCAGCCTGTCCACCTGCGTGGTCTTGCCGCTGCCGTCAGGGCCTTCCACCGTCAGGAAGAAACCGCGCGGCATTTCCGCACCGGGGCAAAGCAGCGCACAAAGCTCCTGCGTGGTTTTGACAACAAAGGTAGCGCCTGCGGTTTCAAGCTCTTCCACGCTGCCGCAGCCATAAGCCACGCCAATGCTTTCGATGCCTGCACCCTTCGCGCCTTCCACATCAAACTTGCGGTCGCCAACCATTACGGCACGCTTGTAGTTTTCGGGCAACGCACGGCGAATCATTTCGGGCTTGCCCAGCTTTTTGGCGCCGTCCATCTCGCCGACGATGCGGCTAAACAGAGGAGACAGGCCAAACCAATCCATGATATCCTTGGCAAGCTGATAGGGCTTGCTGGTGGCTACCGCGGTATGTACGCCCTCGGCGCGCAGCAGGCGCAGCAAAGGACGGATGCCTTCATATACGCTGTAGAGAAAACGGCCGCGACTGTTAAAATCATCACGGTAAAAGCTGACCGCTTCTTCCACGCGCTCAGCGGGCACGCCCAGCAGCTGGCGGAAGCTGTCCCTCAGCGGCGGACCTACCACAAGGCGCAGGTCAGCACCTTCGGGAATAGGACAGCCCAGTTTTTCCATAGCTACGATGACCGAAGAAACGATGCCCGTCTCGGCCTCGCAAAGGGTACCGTCAAGGTCAAACACAACAGCATCAAACGGATAACGGCTCATTGATAAGCCTCCTTTATACAATGCATACATTGCAAGCATAGCATAAAAAACAGGAGCACGCAAGCGTGCTCCTGTTTTGTTGTTGCAATGATGCTTTCGCGCTCGTCAGCGAATGCCGCCGGAAACCCAGAAGTAGCCGATGCCTGCAATAATCAGCAGAAAAATCAGAGCTACAGGAACAAAAACGATCAAAGCCGAGAGAATCAGGGCAAGGGTATCGTTCTTTTCCAGCTTATCGGCAAGGTTTTCATCCTCCAAAGCCTTGGGCGAATCGCCCGTGCGCTCTTTCAGAAGCTGCTTTGCGCGATCATACTTACGCTGAAACAGCACCGCTTATTCCTCCGCACCAAGGATGTGATGGCAGGCAACGAAGTGGTTGGGGCCAACCTCTTCCCAAGCGGGAATCTGGTGCTTGCAGATCTCGGTGGCGTACTTGCAGCGGGTATGGAACTTACATCCCTTGGGAGGACGTACAGGGCTGGGAATGTCGCCTTCCAGCACCTGGATCTCCTTGCCGCTATCCATATCAGTGGTAGGAATAGCGTTCATCAGAGCCTCGGTGTAGGGGTGGCGGGGATTCTCGAACAGCTCCTGAGAATCAGCCAGCTCGACCATGTTGCCCAGGTACATAACGCCGATACGGTCGGAAATGTACTTAACAACGCTGAGGTCGTGGGTGATGAACAGGTAGGTCAGGTTCTGCTGTTCCTTCAGGTCCTGAAGCAGGTTCAGGATCTGGGACTGGATGGATACGTCCAGAGCAGAAACGGCCTCGTCACAAACCACGAACTTGGGTCGTACAGCCAGAGAACGGGCGATGCCGATACGCTGACGCTGACCGCCGGAGAACTGGTGGGGATAGCGGTGTACAAAGTACGCAGCCAGACCGGCGTTCTCCATTACGCGAAGGATCTCTTCCTGCATGCGCTCGTCGTTCTTCTTGAAGTACTTGTGAGCGGTCATGCCCTCGCTGATGATCTGACCGACCGTCATACGGGGGTTGAGGCTGGAATAGGGATCCTGGAAGATCATCTGCAGATCCTTACGGAGCTGACGGATCTCATCATACTTGAGGCGGGCAAGGTCGATACCGTCATCACGGAAGCCTTCCAGACGCTGGAACTCTTCATTATCGGCATAGGGCTTGCGCATCTCTTCGATCTCGGCGCGCTTCGCTTCCATCTGCTTACGCAGTTCTTCGATCTCGGCCTTGATCGCGTCCACCTTGGTCTGGAACTTGGCAGCCTGAGCCTTGGCCTTTTCAGCGTTCTTGCTGTGGTCGATGGCAAAGGTAGCGTCATCCAGATCCAGCTGAGCATCAGCGAGCTTTTCGTTCGCGTCATGCATCTTGGAGGACAGGTTGTAAACGGCCATGAAGGCTTCGCTTACGGGCTTGATATCCTCAGCGATGAGGAAGCCGCCGATCAGGTTGGTCATGTCCAGGAAGCAGTCGTTGGCTTCCTTGCGGGCATGCTCCAGATCGTTGAACTTGTTATACTTGGCCTCGCCGTCGGACATGGCTTCGTATTCCTTCTCCAGAGCGTCACGCTTGGCTTCCAGCGTCTTGAGCTGGGCGCGGCGCTTGCCGAGGGTCTTGATGGTCTCGCCCACATACTTGGGGGCCAGTTCATCAAGGGTGCGGCCGTAGTACATGGTACGGCCGTCGGTCTGACGGTACAGCTGCAGCAGGGTACGGCCCAGCGTGGACTTACCGCAGCCGGACTCGCCTACCAGACCCAGCGTTTCGCCCTGATAGATATCCAGGGTGATGCCGTCGTTGGCCTTTACGTACAGACCCTTCTTTTTAAGAGGGAAGTACTGTTTGAGGTTGCTGATGCGAAGCAGGGGCTTACGCTCACTTGCTGAGGTTTGCATAACGCTCCTCCTTCCTGGCGTAGAAGCAGCGTACCTGCTGGCCGGGCATTACTTCGGTCAGCTGGGGCTCTTCTTCCTTACACTTTTCAGTGCAGTACTTGCAGCGGGGTGCGAACTTGCAGCCCTTGGGCAGATCCAGGGGATGCGGTACGGCGCCGGGGATGGCGTCCAGACGAACGTTCGCGGGGGTATCGAGGCGCGGGATGGAGACCATCAGGCCCTCGGTGTAGGGGTGAGAGAACTCGGACTTGGTAAAGATGGTACGGGCGGGAGCCTTTTCCACTACCTGGCCGCAGTACATAACAGCCACGTCATCAGCCATCTGGGCAATAACGCCAAGGTCATGGGTGATGAACAGGATGGCGGTGCCGTGCTCACGCTTCAGGTCGTTCATCAGCTTCAGGATCTGAGCCTGAATGGTAACGTCCAGAGCGGTGGTGGGCTCGTCAGCGATCAGCAGCTTGGGCTGGCAGGCCAGCGCCATGGCGATCATAACGCGCTGACGCATACCGCCGGACAGCTGGTGAGGATACTGCTTGGCGACGACTTCCGGGTTGGGGATCTTAACGTCGCTCAGCATTTCGATGACCTTTTTCTTAGCCTCGGCCTTGCTCATACCCTGATGGATGATGAAAGGCTCGGAAACCTGCTTTTCAATGGTGAAAACAGGGTTGAGGCTGGTCATGGGCTCCTGGAAAATGACGGAGATGTCATTGCCGCGGATCTTGTACATATCGGTGCGGGTGAGCTTGGTGAGGTCCTTGCCGTCAAACTCGATGCTGCCGCTCTCGATGTAGCCATTGCCATCCAGCAGCTGCAGGATGCTCATGGCGCTAACGCTCTTGCCGGAGCCGGATTCGCCTACAACGCCCAGCGTCTTGCCGGGTTCAACGGCGTAGGATACGTCGTTGACGGCCTTGACGATGCCGCGCTTGGTGGTGAAAAAAGTCTTGAGGTTCTTCAGTTCCAAAAGTGCCATTCTTCATCCACCTCCTTAACGACCGGCGCTCTTGGGATCGACCGCATCACGCAGGCCGTCGCCGATCATGTTGATGCTGATGGTACACAGACCGAATACCACAGCGGGGAATACCCAGCGCCACCAGTACTGCTGGATAACGACGGAGTTGTTCGCGCCGTTGAGCAGGTTGCCCCAAGTGGGCTGAGGCAGCGGGATACCGAAGCCCAGATAGCTCAGCGTAGATTCGGTAAGCATACAGGTGGCAAAGTCCAGCGTCATGCTAACCAGCAGCAGGCTGAGTACGTTGGGCAGAATGTGACGGAAAACAATGGTGATTTCCTTGATACCCATGGCCTTGGCAGCGGTAACGTATTCCATTTCGCGCTGAGCAAGGATCTGGGCACGAACCAGACGGCAGGTACCGGTCCAGCTCAGAATACCGAGCACGACCATGATGAGGTACATCTTCTGGTTGCTGGTCATGGTGGAGCCGATAACGGCAGACAGGATCATGGAGAAGGGGATGAAGGGCAGGCCGCCCACGATCTCGCTTATACGCATGATCAGGATATCCACCTTGCCGCCGAAGTAGCCGGCCATACCGCCCATCAGAACACCGATGATGGTGGCGATGATAACGGAGATAGCACCTACGGTCATGGTGACGGCGCCGCCGTTGATAACGCGGGTCAGCATGTCACGGCCCAGATCGTCAGTGCCCATCAGGAAGCCCTTGAGGCCCCAGCCGTGCACAGTGCCTTCGGAGTCGATGGCGTAGTTCTGGAAGTTGTTTACGTACAGCTTTACGACTTCCTTGCCCTCCAGAGAGGCGGGCACTTCAGTCTGATGGTACTTGTTGTTGCCCCAGCTTACCACAGTGCCGTTCTCCAGCAGAGCGGTGAAGTGGAAACGGCCGCCGTAGATCTCCTTAACAGGAGCGGAGAACTCGGGAACGTTGGCCTCGCCGCGGGTGGCGTTGCCCCAAACGTAGACCTTGCCTTCCTCGGTAACAGCAGCTACAGCGCTGGAGGTAGCGGCAATGTCCACGGTCTTGACCTTCTTGAGGTCCTTGGGAATGTTGGAAACAGTGGTGGTCTTGGGCTTGTTGCCGACATAAGCTACGGTACCGTCCTCGAGCAGGGCGATATGAGCTTCGTTGGTCAGAGCGATCTTGGCCACCTTGCCCTGGTACTCCTTCTTTACCTTGACGTCGGCAGTGTTGCCGTTGCCCCACAGGTAGAGGGTACCGTCGCTGGAAACAGCAGCAGAGAACTGGTTGCTGGCCTCAAGCTGGATGATATCCCACTCCTCGTCGGTCTTGCCGGCGGCAGCGTTCTTCATCAGCTTGTTCATATCGTTGGAGTACTTGTCCTGCTGCAGACGGGTGTTGCCCCATACATGCAGCTGGCCGTTTACGTCCAGAGCGACGGCGTGGTCAGCACCGGCAGCCAGCATCTTGATCTCGGCAGCATGTACTTCTTCGGGGATATCCGCAATGTCGATCTTCTCGGTGATGCGGGTGGTGCCCCAGGTGTACAGGTTACCGTCGGTATCAAGGCCGATGCCGTAGGTGTTGCCGGCAGCGATGTCGGCAACCTTGCCTTCCATTTCCTCAGGCAGGGTCATCATATTATAACCCGGAGGCAGGTTGGTCAGGGTAGAGTCCTGGTCGGACAGGTCCAGCGGGAAAAAGCGGGGACCGATGGTAACGAACAGGAAGATCAGGATGTAAACGGACAGGCCGATGCGGACGGTCCACTTGCTGAAGAAGTTCTTCACCATCATTTTCAGAGGGGTCTGAACCTGTTCTTCCTTCAGAAGGTCAGTGATCTCCTTATGCGTACCAAAGAACATACGCTTGAACCAGCGAACGAGGAAAAACTCTTTCTTCTTATTATCAGACATGGGATTTTTTCCTCCTTCCTTACTTGTCTACGCGTACGCGCGGGTCTACCAGGCCGTAGCTGATGTCGATCAGCAGGGAGCCGGTAAGAGAAACGATAGAGTAGAACATCTGGATGGCCAGTACCAGCTCAAAGTCGTTGTTGTTGAGGCCCTGCCAGTACAGACGGCCCATGCCGCTGAGACCGAAGGTGTTTTCAATAACAACAGAACCGGAGAAGATGGACAGGAACCAGCCCAGAATGCTGGTGATAACGGGCAGCAGAGCGTTGCGCCATGCGTGAGAATAGATAACAACCTTTTCACGCAGACCCTTGGCACGGGCGGTACGGATGTAGTCCATGCTCAAAGCGTCGATCATGGAAGAACGCACATAACGGGTCATGCCGCCCAGAGAGCCGAAGGTCATAACGATAACGGGAAGAGCGATGTGATAAAGCTTATCAACAAAAGCTTCCCAGTTGTTTGCGTACTCAATGCCGGCCGTTTTAATGCCCATCACGGGGAAGATGCGCCAGTAGACAGCCAGGAAGAACATGAAAACGAGCGCAGTAATATAAACCGGGATGGAATAGCCCAGCATGGTGACCACCTGCGTGGCCTGGTCGAACTTCTTGCCTTTATGCACAGCGCAATAGATGCCCAGCGGGATCGTAATGCCCAGTGCGGCAATGGTAGAGAAGATGTTGATGAAAATGGTGTTGCTCATCGGGTCAGGGATGACCTCGATAACATCACGCTTGTAAAGGTTGGAATAACCGAAATTGCCCTGCAGAACACCGTTGAAGGTTTCACCGTCGGTGTCGGTCCACAGGCCCATCCAGCGCAAATAACGAACTACCAAATGGTCGTCAAGACCCATCTTCTGACGCAGTTCGGTGTAACGCTGTTCATATTCTTGCGGCTTCAGAGTCTGACGCAGGGGTTCCAGTTCAGCTCGGGCCGGATCGTTGGGAATGAGGTTGTACAGCGAATACATCAGAAAGCTTACGATCAGAAAGACCAGTACGATGTATGCGCAGCGCTTAAGTATATACTTGCCCATTTTGGCTTGACCCCTTCTATACTCGGCGAACAAGGAGGCGGGCTTTTGTGCCCGCCCCCTCGCGTCACAGAGACTTATTGGTTTGACCCAACTGTTACTGAATTATTCAGCAACGGTGGCGTACAGGATAGCGTACTCGAAGCCCCAGAAGGAGTCCTGAGTGTAGTTCTCCAGCCAGTCGGGATACATGGTGACGTAGATGTTGGAGTACAGGGGAACCTGAGGCATCAGGCTGTTCCAGCGAGCGATGTACTGCTGCCACAGGATCTGATAGGTCTCAACGTCATCAGCCTCTACGCCGTAAACCATCTGCATGGTCAGCCAGTCCAGAACCTCGTCGAACAGGTAGTTCAGGTTGTAGCCCAGAGCAACCAGTTCGGGATCGGAGGTGAAGGAGTAGCTCATGTCATAGGTGGCGGAGAAGTTGGTGGCCAGGTTGAACATGCCGTAGGTGGGCACGCCGTACTGGTCGCCCTGAGAGCTGTCGCGATAGTAGAAGTTGAGCAGCTCGGTGAAGGTCATAACGTTCTGGTTGATCTGCATACCGGCAGCCTTGGTGGCGTCGGCTTCAGCCAGCATAACCTTCAGCAGGTCGGAAACGGAGTTGCCTTCGGAGGAAGACCACTCGATGATCAGGGGCATCAGGATGGTGCCGTCAGCCAGAGTGATGTTGTGCTTGTAGGTGCCGGCTTCTTCAGCGGTCACCTTCTTGTGGCGAACGTTGCCCTCGGTCCATTCGGAGCCGTCAGCATTGTATACCCAGCCGTCTTCCACCAGCAGAGCCACAGCCTCTTCGGGGCTGTAGGTGTAGGGGTTCAGGTTCTCGCTCAGCCACTCTTCGCCTTCCTGGTACTGCCACAGGCCGGTGCCGTAGGGGCCGTTAACAACGCCGCCCCAGCCCTGACAGAAGGTGTTGGCGAACTCGTTGCGGTCCAGCAGCTTGATGATGGCCTGACGTACGGCGAGGAACTGGGTGGGACCGAAGTCGCAAACCATGTTGATCATGCCGTAGCCGGGACGGTCGAACTGTACGTAGTCGAAGCCGCCTTCTTCGATGATGTCCAGAGCGGTGTTAACCTGCTCGCCATCGGTGATGGTGTCGTAGAAGTTGAAAGCGCCGGTCTTGATAGCGTCAGCCCAAGTAGCGTCTTCAGCCTTAACAACAACGATCTTCTCGATAGAGGGCTTCTGGCCTTCGAAGTTGCCGGGGAAGTTGGGGTTGATGGTCAGGGTAGCCTGCAGAGCAGCCTGGTCGAACTCAACCAGGTTGTAGGGACCGGCGGTAACGCGGTCTTCGCCAGCGTGGAAGCGAGCGAACTCAACCTGAGCCTTCACAGCGTCAGCGGTGAAATCGCCGGCGATGTAGCAGCCTTCGCCGTCATCCTTCAGCTCCAGGCCAGCGCCCAGGTAGTAGGCCATGTTGTTGGCGTTGAAGGAAGCGTAGGACAGATCGAAGAAGTAGGGAACGTAGTCAGCGGTGATGGTGATGGAGAAGGTGTAGTCATCGATCAGACGCAGACCGGAGACGTAGGACACTTCGCCCTTCTTGTAAGCTTCGCCGCCCACGATGGTGGTGGAAGCGGTGGAAGCGCCGCCCAGGTCAGCAGCAACCTGAGAGCAGTTGAACACGCTGGCCCATACGAAGTCCTTAGCGGTGATGGCTTCACCGTTGTTGTAGACCAGGCCTTCGTTGATGGCGATGGTGTAGGTCTTGGTGCCGTCGTCGTTCATGACAGCCTCAACGCTGGAAGCAACGGTGGGGTTGACAACCAGAGCGCCGCCCTGATCAGTAACAACGGTAGCCAGCTCGTTGGTCATGGAACGCAGCATGGCGTCGGTAGCGCCGTTGGTCCACAGGCTGGTGAACCAGAAGTCGCCGCCGATTTCGGTGGTGGAGCCGTAGATGATGGTGCCCTTCTCAGCTGCGGTCTCGGCCATAGCGGGAGCCATGGACAGGATCATGCACAGAGCCAGAAGCATAGCAAGCATCTTCTTCATGTTTGGTTTCCTCCTTGAATGATTTTATGTGCCAGAAACAGTTACCCGATTCTATGCTGACCCATTCTCTCACAAATTTGCGCAAAAATCAATACATAAACGCTATTACACGCAGAAAGTTTTTGCATTTTTTTTAGTACAAAACTGCAAAAATGTCCATCACCGCCCCTGCATTCCCACTGTTTGACATCCGCCCCGCAAGTGGATATAATGAAACAAACAGCCGTGTTTTCACATCTGTATAACTAATAGGAGGAACACCCCCATGGAACTGTCCGTTTTGAAGGAATCTTTGAAAAAACTGCAGCTTGAGCTTCATTTCTACGGCCATGCCGCCGGTATTCTGCATTTTGACGGCGATACGGTTGCACCCCGAGCTTCCGCCAAGTACCGCGGCGAGACCGCTGCCTTCCTCAGCCAGAAGATGTATGAGCTGACCACCGGCACCAAAACCCGCGAAATTCTGGATCTGCTTTGGAACTGCAAGGATGAACTGGACGACCTGACCGCCCGTGAAGTCTACCTGATGCGCGAGAACGTGCAGGAGATGACCCGCATCCCCATGGATGAGTTCACCGCCTACAGCAAGCTGCGCACCGACAGCGTGAGCGCCTGGCTGGAAGCCAAGGCAAAGAAGGATTATTCCATCTTTGAGCCCTTCCTTGCTCAGATCATCGAAACCAAGCGCCGCTTCGCCGCCTACCGCAACCCCGACATGCCCGCCTATGAAGTGATGCTGGACAGCTACGAAAAGGGTCTGGATACCAAAACGCTGGATGCTTTCTTCGGCATGCTGCGCAAGGAGATCGTTCCCCTGATCGAAATGGCCAAAAACCAGAAGCCCCTGCCCGCCTTCGTTGACGCCGCCTGCGACATCAACGCCCAGCGTGAGCTGAGCGATTACCTGATGGATGTGCTGGGTCTGGACAAGAACCGCTGCGCCATCGCCGAGACCGAGCATCCCTTCACCACCAGCATGAACCCCTTCGACGCCCGCATCACCACCCATTATCACGAGAATGACCTGTTCTCTTCCTTCTCCAGCGTCATCCACGAAGGCGGTCATGCCCACTACGAAATGGGCATCGATCCCCAGTACCTCTACTCCCCCGTCGGCGCCGCCTCCAGCATGAGCC
>JAZKYW010000013.1:0-10026 GCA_045612325.1 Candidatus Limiplasma sp.
ATGGATGGACCAGCTGGGGCTGATGACAGCCTGCTCGTTGGTCATCACGATGTGGCGGGTCTCCTGACCTTCGCCCATCATATGGAAGACCACGTTGTTTTCGGGCACTTCAAAGTAGAAGTACACTTCCATGCGGCGCTCGTGGGTGTGGGAGGGCATGGTGTTCCATACGCTGCCGGGCTCGAGCACGGTCATGCCCATGGAGAGCTGGCAGGTCTTGAGAACGTCGGGGTGGATGAACTGGTTGATGACGCGCTTGTTGCTGGTTTCCAGAGCGCCCAGAGGCTTCTTGGCAGCATCGGCGATCTTGATCAGACGGGTCTCATAGCTGCAGTGCGCGGGAGCGGAAACGATGTAGAACTTGGCGGGGGAGCAGGGACACTTGGAGGTGAAGGTCACTTCCTTTGCGCCCTTGGTGATGTAGAGGCAATCCTTGTAGCCCAGCTCGTACACGGTGCCGTCAACGGTGACGGTGCCTTCGCCGCCCACGTTGAACATGCCCAGCTCGCGGCGCTCGAGGAAGTACTGGGTGCCGAAGTTGGCCCAGATATCGATGCCCTTGTCCAGCGGTACGGCCTCGCTTACGGGCATGATGCCGAGGGTGACCATGCGGTCCACGTGAGAGTAAACGGCAGTCACTTCATCAGCCACAAACAGCTTTTCGATCAGAAATTCATTGCGGGTCTCTTCGGTGGTGTAGCGCTTGAAATCGCGCTGGTTGCAGGAATAACGGATATCCATGGGCGGTGTCCTCCTTATATGTTGGTGTGCTTACAGTGCCTGGGCAAGGGCTTCCAGATGCAGGCGGGCAGCCTCGGCGTTGTCGGGCCTGGTGTCCTCCATAGTCATCTGGATAAAGGGTTTTTGATGCTTGGCAAAGCGCAGGATGTCGGTGTAGTCCATCTCGCCAAGGCCGCAGGCCATGCAAGAGAGGCCGTTTTCGGTGCGCTTGTAGTCCTTCATATGGATGACGACAACATCATCGCCCAGCAGGTCGATGGCTTCGCGAACAACGTCATCACGGCGGTCAAGGTTGTCGGGATGCAGCAGGTTGACAGGGTCAAGAATGATCTTGAGATTGTCGGAGCGGATGGTATCCAGCACCTTGCGGGCGGCTTTGCCGTCGTGTACGATGTGGGTGTACACAGGCTCAATGGCCAAAGTTACGCCAAAGTTTTCGGCGCACTCCACCACAGGCGCCACACGGCGCATGAACATCTCCAGCGCTTCGGTGGTGTGGCTGCGCGCAGGGTCGTAGGAGTAGGTAACGTTGGGGTTGCCTGTTTCGGTGCCCACGCAGCCCGCGTTCATCCAGCGCGCCAGCTGGATGTGCGCACGGTAGCGGCGCAGGGTGTCTCGGTAGGCGGCTTCATCGGGATGGGTGAGGTTTAAGTAACAGCCCAGTACCGCAAGGTCGATATCGCCAAGGTCATGCTTCACCTGCGCCGCCAGACCGGGGGTAGCGGCGGCGGGGTCCATGAGTTTGGGGTCGATGGTCTTGCTCAGGGCAAGGTGCACGCAGCTGAAACCCTGCGCGCGCACAAACCCTGCGCGCTCTTTGAGGGTACCTTCTGCTGCGTCGTGCATGCGGATGCCAATATTCATTGCTGACCCTCCCAGTTTACGCTGCCAACCTGCACAGCAGTCAGCTTTTCGCCCTGCTGGCCTGTGACGGTCACATTGCGCAGGGTCACGCTGTCAGCATAGTACACCACCAGACCGAGGCCCTTGCAGGGCTCCACGCCATCCGCCATGGCGGGCACAAACGGCTTTGCATCCGGGTCAAAGGTAAAGCGGCAGTCCTCCATCTGGATGGAGCGGATGGGGCTTTCGGGCAGACCCAGGAAATAGCCTGCGCACGCGCCGCAATCCTGTGCGTCGATATGGCGGAAAATGATATCACCGGTGGCGGGTGTGCGGTGATCCACCGGCAGCTTTTCGCGGCTCTGCACATACTCGCTGTGGCCGTCCGGGTCGCAGAAGTACAGACAGTTGATCACAAAGGGAGCGCCCACGCGCTGCATGTCCACGTGGTCAAACAGGATCTGGTCGGTCAGGGCGCGCTCGCCGCGTCCGCGGCGGTTTTTGAGGCGCAGACCGCGGTCGGTATCGCGCATCACGCAGTAGCGCACGCGTACGTTGATGATGCCGCCGGCACATTCGCTGCCGGTGGTCAGGCCGCCATGGCCCTTTTCCATCAGGCAGTGGGAGATGTCGATATCCTCACAGGGCACACCGTATTTCTGGCCCATGTAGATCTTGCCGGATTTGACGGCGATGCAGTCGTCGCCCACGGAGAAATGCACGCCGGTGAACACCACATGCTTGCAGCTTTCGGGGTCAAAGCCGTCGGTGTTGGGGCTGTTGGCAGGGGCGGTAATGTTGAGGTCGGCAAAGGTCAGATCATCGCTGAAGTAGGGGTGCAGGTTCCAGGAGGGGCTTCCGCAAACGCTGAGGCCCTGCACGGTGATGTTTTTGCAGCGGCACAGGAACATCATACGGGGACGCCACGCGCCGCGGCGTACCTTGGGGGTGACCCACCAGTCGCCGATGGGGGCCTGTCCGTCCAGCTTGCCGGGGCCGATGATGCGTACGTCCTCCACCTCAATGCCCGTGATGAAGGAGGCATAGGCGTCCAGAGGGTTGCCCTCCCAGGTGCCCAGCAGGTAATCCTCGTCCTTGGTAAAGGTAACGCCGGGCAGGATGGGGAAGCGGTTTCGGTCGGTGCAGAGCTTGAGGATCGCACCCTGCTGGATCTCGATGGTGATATGGCTCTTCAGAAACAGCGGCGTTACCAGATAATCGCCCGCAGGGATGCGTACGCGGCCGTTTGCCGGGCAGCAGTTGATGGCAGCCTGAATGGCGGCGGTATCATCGTGCACGCCGTCGCCCACAGCGCCGAAGCGGCGCACGTTCAAAGATACGCTTTCTTCCAGCGTGCGGATAGTGACGGAAGCGATCTTTTCATCGCCGTCAAATACGCATACGTCGTATTCGGTATCGGGGGTCAAATCGTACAGGCTGGTGATGACGCGGTCGGCATCGGCAAAATATCCGCCGTTCACAAACAGACGATAGGGCTTGAGGGTGTTGTATTTTCCGCCGTCAAACAGTTTGAGCGCGGCGGAGCGGCTGGTGGTAAAAAGGCAGCTCAGTTCCATATCCGTCAAACCTCCTTGTCCTTGAGGGTCTCGTCATCCAGAATGCCCAGACGCAGGCCGATGGCGATGCTCTCTTCATTGACGTTGCCGCGCATTACTTCCGCGCGGAAGGTATTGATCATCGGGCGATAAAATTCGTAGATCTGCTCGGAGCACTCCTCCAGGCAGCGCGCAAGCGTATACAGCTCATCGGTGCTGAGCGGGCAGGCCTCGCGGAACATGTCCGCCAGTTCCAAAGTAGGCAGAAGCATGCCGCTTTTGGGGTCACGGTCAAGCACAGACAACAGTGATTGCAGATCTTTCATAATTCAAATGTCTCCCATCATGATGATGCCTTTATTATACGGGAAAAAGCTTGTCAACGCAAGGTTTTGTGCGTTACAATGGGGATAACAAGCCCAAGGAGGCGAAGAAAAATGAAGACCGTACACGTGATGCCGGGCGGCCTTGCGCAGGCCATCGCAGCCCTGCCGCAGGATGACGCTCCTGTGACGCTGAAGCTGGCGGCGGGCGAATACCGTGAAAAATGCACCCTTTCCCGTGCCAACACCGTTATTGAAGGCGCGGGCGCGGACAAAACGCGCATCGTGTGGGATGACGGCGCTTTTGCCATCCTGCCCGATGGCATGAAGCGAGGCACCTTCCGCACGGCGACGCTGCTGGTGGATGCGCCGAATGCCGCGCTCAGACACCTGACGGTGGAAAACGAAGCCGCGCCCCGCAGTGCCGTGGGTCAGGCCCTTGCGCTGTATGTGGATGCGCAGGATTTTGTCTGTGAGGATTGCCGCCTCATCAGCCATCAGGATACGCTGTTCACAGCGCCCCTGCCCCTGAAGGAGAAAGAGCCCAACGGCTTCCTCGGCCCCAAGCAGCACACGCCGCGCACCCCGCAAAAGCAGGTATACCGCCGCTGTCTCATTCAGGGCGATGTAGATTTCATTTTCGGCGGCGCTGCGGCGTGGTTTGAGGATTGTGAGATCAAAAGCGTGGACGGCATGGGCTATGTGACCGCCGCATCCACCCCCGAAGGGCAAAAGTACGGCTATGTGTTTTCCAACTGCCGCTTTACCTCCGACGGCCTTGCGCAGGATGTGTATCTGGGCCGCCCGTGGCGCGAGCATGCCAAAACCGTGCTGCTTGGCTGTGAGCTTGGGGAGCATATCCGCCCCGAGGGCTTCCACGACTGGGGCAAGACCGCCGCGCATGAAACGGTTTTTTATGCCGAGTACGCCTGCACGGGCGCAGGCGCACAGGGAAAGCGCGCTCCGTTTGTGAAGCAGCTTTCCGCTGAAGAAGCCGCAGGCATCACCTTTGAGGATTTTATGGCAAGCGCCATTTGAACAACAAAACAGGAGGTAGACCCCTTATGCCTTATGTACAGGTACGTGTATCCGTTCCGCTCGGCAGAGAAAAGATCGAAAAACTGGCCCGCGAGATCATGGATTCCATCAGCATCATCCCCGGCAAATCCGCCCCCGTGACCATGGCGGAAATCGTTGACGACTGCCGTCTGTATTTCGGTGATGTATACGGCGAGCCCTGCGCCATCGTGGATGTGGCAGCCAACAACAGCCCCGAATCCGTCAACCTGAAAGCCTATTCCAAGCATGTGTGCAAGGTGCTCAACGAGGTGGCGGGCGTTGACCTCAGGCGCATCTACATCAAGCACCATGCCAATCCCGAATGGCACACGGGCAAAATGTTCATCGAGTAAAAAGGCAAAAGACACTTCCGTTAAGGAAGTGTCTTTTTTGATGCCTCAAAACATTTCTGCCCGTTCGTCAAAAGCAGACAGAAGCTCCCTCATTTCGCCAAAGGACAGAAGTGACGGATACACGAATCCTTATCACACAAACATGGAGGAGGGGGAAAGTGCTATGCTGCAGTACAAGCCGCCGTGCGAACGCGTGACGGTGGTCATTGCGGGGGAACTGGATCATTTTGCCGCGCCGCAGATACGGAGCATGTTGGACGATCTGATCCGCGACCCGTCTGTCGTTGATCTGGTGCTGGACTTGGAAAACCTGACATTTATGGATTCCTCGGGGATCGGGGTGCTTTTGGGCAGGCTGCGCATCCTGCAGGCCCGCGGGGGAACGCTGAGTGTGAAAAACATGCAGCCATCTGTGGAAAAACTGTTTCGGCTTTCGGGACTGCAAAAGGTGATCGCCATCGAACAGGGCGAGCGAACTGGCAAACGGGGAGGACGGCTGTGATGCAAAACCGTATGGAGATGAGTTTTCTTTCGCGCGCGCAGAACGAGGCGTTTGCGCGCGTTGCCATTGCGGCCTTCGCGGTGCAGCTGAATCCCACGCTGCCCGAAATGGCTGATATCAAGACCGCCGTATCCGAGGCGGTGACCAATGCCATCGTGCACGGATACGCCGGCAGGGAGGATGGCGAGGTGCATCTGTGCGCGGAGTACGATGACGCGCACATCCTCACCGTAAGCGTATGGGACACGGGCTGCGGCATACGCGACATCGCCGCTGCCATGACGCCCTTTTATTCCACGGGCAACGGCGCGGAGCGCAGCGGCATGGGCTTTTGCGTGATGCAGACCTTTATGGACGGCGTGGAGGTGGAAAGCGCGGTGGGCGAGGGCACGAAGGTGATCATGCGCAAGCGCATCGCGGGCGAGAGCGCCCTGCATCGGGAGCGTGTGCTGGATGAGATCGGCTGAGAGGGAGCATTACGGCATGGCGGTGTGCTGCGCGCAGCGCTTTCGGGGCCGCGGCGTGCCCATGGAGGAATTGATCGGCGAGGCGGAGGCGGCGCTTCTTTGGGCGGCGTCGCGCTTTGACGAAAGCCGCGGCGTGCGGTTTTCCACCTATGCGGTGCCTGTGGTGCTGGGTGCGCTTCGGGAACTTTGCCGCCGCGCCCAGCCAATGCATGTGCCGCGCGGGGATGTAAAGCTGCTTTCGGCTGCGCAGCGGGCAAGGGAAGCCTTCCTTCGCGAAAACGACCGCGAGCCCACCCTTGAGGAGCTTGCGCAGGCCGCGCAGACGGATGCGCAGCGCCTTGGCGAGGTGCTTGCTGCGCGTGAAAGGATGTCCTCGATGCAAAGTGAGCCTGACTGGTCCGCCGCCAAAGCGGAGGACGGTTTTGAGGATTGGGTGCTGCTCAAGGACGCCATCCGCCGCCTGCCCGAGCCGCTCTGGCAGGTGCTGTGGCTGCGCAGCCGCATCGGCCTTTCGCAGGCGGAGGTCGCCCAAAAGCTGGGCGTGGGTCAGCCGCAGATATCGCGCTGGGAAAAGCGCGGCAGGGACTTGCTGAGGGAAACATTGAAATAAAAAACGCCCGTTCTGCCAAACAGAACGGGTGTTTTTGGTTATGCGAAGATCAGATACAAACCGTAGGCGATCATCAATCCGCCTGCGATTTTGCGTATGAGCGCCTGATGGTTTTTAAGCCACCCCAAAGCGCCCTTCAGCCACTGGTAGAAAAGCATCACCGCAAGCATCGGCAGGCACAGGCCAACGGCGAACACCGCAAGGGAGATGATGCCCGTCCACATGGTGGCGTTTTGCTGATTGGCTGCCAGCATCAGCGCGTTGGCAAGCACGGGGGTCAGGCAGGGCGTCCACGAAAGGGCCATGAGCAGACCGAAGGCCAGCGAGCCGAAGAAGCCGTTCATCGTGGGATGAAAGCGGCTCAGCGCCGCAGGCATGGCAATGTTCGGGTGGATGATATCCAGCATCCAGATGCCGAAAACGATCATGAATGCGCCCGTCACGGCGTCCAGCACGCCGCGGTCGGCGTTTTTGAGCAGGCTGCCCAGCGCGCCCGCGCCTGCGCCCATCAGCGTAAACAGGATCACGAAGCCCAAAAGCAGCCCCAGACAGCGGCGCGCAACAACGCTCCACGGGCTGCGCTCCTTTTCACCGCCCATCAGGTACATGGCGTACACGGGCAGCATGGGCAGTACGCAGGGGGAGACAAAGGCAAGCAATCCGCCGCCAAGCATGGCCCACAGGCTCATGGGCTCGGGCGCGGCAGTCATAAACAGATTCATTCTTTGGCCGCCCTTTCTACGCCCATTTCATCCAGAAACGCAGTCAGCACATCCAGGGTCAGCATGCCGCTTTGGCCTGCTGCGAGCGTGCCGTCGGGGTTGAGAATGAGCGTGGCAGGATAGCCGGGTACGCCCACAAGGGAGGATACCGTGCGGTCGCTGTCCTCGAAGAACGTCATGTGGTGCATATCAAAGCGGTCTTTTACGCTTTGGGTGTTGGTTTCATCCTCGCCGTCCCATACATGCACCAGCACCATCTGGAAGCTGTCGGCGCTGTAAAGGTCGTTCACTTCGCGAAAGTCGGGCATTTCCTTCATGCAGTAGCCGCACCACTCGGTAAAAAAGTTTACAAGCACGGTCTTGCCAAGGTAGGGGGAAAGATCCAGCGTGGTGTATTTGGAAAGAAGCTCCGTCACGTTGGGCGCTTCTTCCTCGGCGGCGGTTTCGGTCTGTGCGCAGGCGGAAAGAGGGAGAATGATGCAAAGCAGCAGCGCAAGCATGCGCAGGACGTTTCGTTTCATAGGGTTCAACCTCCTTTGTGCTTATATGATACCAAAAAACCGCCCGTGGTGAAACATAAAATGCAATCCTGCAGAAAAATGCAATTTTGCTTTTGGAAATTGCATTTTCAAGAAAAATACAAAACAGGTACTTTACGTTGCAAAACTTCATATGATATAATGCCTCACAGGTCGCCCGACACAGGGGCGAAGCTATTCTAAAATGCAAGAAATCGGCACTGAACCGTCAAAAATGTTTTTTAGTATATCAGGAGGGTTTCCATTATGCCTACCGAGATCTCTCAGCGCTGCCGCGCTATTTCCCCTTCCGCAACCCTGACCGTGGACGCCAAGGCCAAAGCCATGCGCGCCGAGGGCATCGACGTGATCGGCTTTGCTGCCGGCGAGCCCGATTTTGACACCCCCAAGGTAGTGCGTGACGCCTTCAAGGAAGCGCTGGACCGCGGCCAGACCCGCTACACCCCCGTAGCCGGCACGCTGGAACTTCGCACCGCCATCGCCCACCGCATGCTCAACGACCACGGCCTGCGCTATGAAATGGACGAGATCATTGTATCCAACGGCGCCAAGCACAGCCTGTACAATGTGTTCCAAGCCATCCTCAATCCCGGTGATGAGGTCATCGTCGACAAGCCCTGCTGGGTCAGCTACCCCGAGATGGTACGCATGGCGGAGGGCCGTCCTGTATTCCTCAACTGCCCCGAGTCTCAGGGCTTCCTGCCCAAGATGGAGGACCTTGTGCGCTGCATTTCTCCCCGCACCAAGGCCTTCGTATTGAACACCCCCTCCAACCCCAACGGCTGCGTGTGGACCAAGGAACAGCTGCAGGCGCTGGCTGACCTTGCCGTAGAGCACGATTTCTACATCATCGCTGACGAGATTTACGAAAAGCTCGTTTACGGCGACGCCAAGCACTACTCCATCGCATCCTTCAATCCCTCCATCAAGCGCCGCACCATCCTCATCAACGGCGTTTCCAAGGCCTATGCCATGACCGGTCTGCGTATCGGCTACGCCTGCGGTCCCCGCGATGTCATCCAGGCCATGACCAAGTACCAGTCCCACGCCACCTCCAGCGCCAACGCCGCCGCGCAGCACGCCGCCGCCGTTGCGCTCACCATGGATCAGTCCTGCGTGGAAGACATGCGCAAGACCTACGAAATGCGCCGCAACAAGATCGTGGAGCTGGTCAACGCCATCCCCGGCCTCAGCTGCCGTATGCCCAGCGGCGCGTTCTATATCATGATGAATATCCGCGGCATTCAGGGCAAAACTTACAACGGCAAGCACCTTGACGGCAGCCTCGATATCGCCGAGGCCCTTCTGGAGCATGCCCACGTAGCCGTCATTCCCGGCGTGGCTTTCATGGCTGAAGGCTACTGCCGCCTGTCCTACGCTACCTCCATGGAAAATATCGTTGAAGGTATGCGCCGCATCGCAGCCTTCGTTGAGGAGCTGAACCGCCAGAATGCTTGAATTCAGCAAGAAGACAAAGCTGCTCATGCAGTCCAACTACCGCTATGAGCTGCAGGACGTGGCAGAGCCCAACCTCTACCGCGATATCTTTGACTACGAAACCATTCCCAAGATCTCGTTCAACCAGCGACTGGTGCCGCCCAACATGCCCGATCAGATCTGGATGACGGACACCACCTTCCGCGACGGTCAGCAATCCGTCAGCCCCTTTACGCCTGCGCAGATCGAGCATCTGTTCAAGCTGGAAAGCCGTCTGGGCGGCCCCTACGGCCTTGTGCGCCAGAGCGAGTTTTTCCTCTATACCGACCGCGACCGCGAGGCGCTGGAACGCTGCCAGAACCTTGGCCTGCGCTTTCCCGAGATCACCACGTGGATACGCGCCAACGAGAAGGATTTTCAGCTGGTGCGCAATGCGGGCGTGCGTGAAACGGGCATTCTGGTCAGCTGCTCGGATTACCACATCTTCAAAAAGATGAACCTCACCCGCTCGCAGGCTATGGATAAGTATCTGGGCGTCGTCAAGTCCGCGCTGGATATGGGCATCGTGCCGCGCTGCCACTTTGAGGATATCACCCGCGCCGATTTCTACGGGTTTGTGCTGCCCTTTGCCGAACAGCTGATGGATTTGAGCCGTGAGAGCGGCATCCCCATCAAAATTCGCGCCTGCGACCCCATGGGCTACGGCGTGAGCTATCCCGGCGCGGCGCTTCCGCGCAGCGTGGCCGGCATTATCTACGGCCTCAACCACTACGCGCAGGTGCCTTCCGAACAGCTGGAATGGCACGGCCACAACGATTTTTACAAGGTCGTTTCCAACGCGGGCACCGCGTGGCTGTACGGCTGTTCCAGCATC
>JAZKYW010000014.1:0-14886 GCA_045612325.1 Candidatus Limiplasma sp.
CCTGATGGGCGACGGCGAAGGCGGCATCTACCTCATTCCTCCGTGCCTGGGCATCCACAATGCCTCCACCGCCACCTCCTACACCGCTTCCGAGCTGACCCGCGGCTACATCGTGCACTGGCCCTACTACAAGGAGCTGGGCTGCCCCCCCATCAACAGCGAAGAAGATTACCTGAACGTTCTGCTGCAGATGCAGGCCAACCACCCCACCACTGCCGACGGTTCTCCCACCTACCTGTGGGGCTTCCTGGCTGAGGACGTTGGCTACCGCGGCGCTTTCATCCAGAGCGAAACCAGCCCCGGTCTGAACTACTGGTCTCTGTATGAGTTCAAGAGCGACATCATGAGCAACGACGTTATCAACGGCTATCTGGATACCGTCAACGGCTCCTACTGGATCGATATGAAGTGGATCAACTCCATCTATCGCGCCAACCCCGACCTGATCGACATGGACGCTTTCACCATGACCGGCGACGAGCGCTATGCCAAGGTTTCCAAGGGCCAGTACATGGGCCTCAAGCAGGTCAGCGGCGGCCTGTACAAAGCCGAATCCGAAAAGGACCCCAACACCATTTTTGACTACGTTGTTGTTCCCTCCGAAAACGCTACCGCTTACATCAACATCAACATGCCTCTTGGCAACATGCCCAGCCGCTTCCTGTTTGTAAGCAACGATTGCGAGCAGGTCGATCTGGCTCTGCAGTTCCTCAACTTCCTGTATGATGAAGACTTCCTGCGCGTGCTCTACAGCGGCGAACAGGGCAAGACCTGGGATTACGACGAAAACGGTGTGCCCAAGATGTTTGACGAAGCCCTGGCCGACAAGGCTGCCGACGGCTCCTACTGGAAGGATCCCTCTGACGATGGTGCCGGCTACGTTGGCCGCATCAACTACCTGACCGGCTACAACCCCGGCGTGCTGCACAGCGACGGCTATCCCCTCGACCTGTCTGCCGTACCCGAAGCCGCTGCCAAGACCATGGATAACGTTATGGTCGACATGTGCCAGACCTACGGCGTAAACAACATGGGCGAACTGTATGCCGGCATGACCGACTTCCGCAACGACATGGGCGAAGCCATTGCTTCCTGCATGACCGATATCCCCATGGACAAGCTGCGCATCATCGAGCAGTGCAACGATATCCTCGAAGTTGGCAAGGCCACTCTGACCTTCTGCGAGAGCGAAGAAGAGTTCAACATGGCTGCTGAAGAGATCGTAGCCGAGCTGCGCGCCACCGGCATCGAAGAGATCTTCGAGTGGTACAAGGTCGAATGGGACAAGATCAAGGACCTGTGCAACGCTACCCGCGAAGCCAACGTTGCCACCATCGGCCTCGAGCTGTACCCCGAACAGTAAATCCTACAGGAAGCTTTGCTTCCATTCATAACCAACATTCGGAACGGAGCATCTGCTCCGTTCCGAAATTCTTACAGGAGGAAAATCCATGCAGACTGATAGGAAGCTGGTAACGACAAAGAAAAAGCAATGGAGCCTTTTCTTTATCGCTCTGCCTTTGATGCTTTATGTTTTTGCCTTCCGATATGTACCTCTGCTGGGCTGGTACTTTGCCTTTATTGAATACAGGATCGGCACCCCGATCATGAACTGTGCGTTCGTAGGTTTGAACAACTTCAGAGCGATGGTTTCCAACCCTGCGTTTTTCCGAGCCCTCAAAAACACCATGATCTTCTCCGGTATCAAGTATGTGCTGCTGTTCCTGCCGCCGCTTTTTGCCATTATGTTCAACGAGATTCAGAACGAACGTTACCGCAAAGTCGTTCAGACCATGACCACCCTGCCCCACTTTATCAGCTGGATCATTGTTTACGGCTTGATGTGGGCGCTGTTTTCCACCGAAGGCGCCGTCAACCATTTCCTCGCCTACTTTAACACCAAACAGTCGCTTTTGACCGACCGCAACAGCGTTTACCTGTTCCAGACCTGCCTGAGCGTATGGAAAGGCCTTGGCTGGGACTCCATCGTTTATGTAGCTGCCATTGCCGGCATTGACCAGCAGCTTTACGAAGCTGCCGCCATTGATGGTGCGGGTCACTTCAAGCGCGCCATCCATATTACGCTGCCCGGTATCATGCCCACGATGGTGGTGCTCTTGCTGCTTGGCGTAGCAAACATCATCTCCAACGGTATGGACCAGTACTTCCTGTTCCAGAACTCCCTCATCTACAACAAGATCGAGACCCTCGAGCTTTACACCTACAAGCAGGGCATCAAGCTGATGGACTACTCCTACGCCTCCGCGGTAGATATCACCAAGTCCATCGTCAGCATCACGCTGCTGTTTGCTACCAACTTTATTGCCAAGAAGATTCGCGGCAATTCCATTGTGTAAGGAGGTGCGCAGTATGGCAAAGAATCCCAACGCGATCCGTGAAAGCTGGCCCAGACGCGCATTTCTGGTGGCCAACGGCATCCTTTTCGCCGTCATCCTGTTTTTGTGCCTGTACCCCATGTGGTACGTTCTTATCCAGTCCCTCAGCGATGGCAACAAGGGCGTAGGCGCACTGTTTCTGCCTATTGGCTTTACGATCGAAAACTATATTCAGGTGATCAACCGCCCCGATATCCTTCGCGCGTTTCTGCTCTCCGTAACGCGTACGGTGAGCGGCACGGTGCTGGTGGTCATCTGCTGTATGCTGCTGGGCTACCTGTTTACCAAGGAGCAGATGCCCTACCGCAAGTTCCTCTACCGCATGCTCATCATCACGTCCTACGTTGGCGGCGGCATGATCCCCACCTATCTGGTGTACAAATTCTACGGCCTGCTCAATACCTTCTGGGTATATATCATCCCCGGTCTGGTAAGCTCCTACTACGTTATCCTGATCAAAACGTATGTGGAGAACATGCCGCCCGAAGTGGAAGAAAGCGCCATGATCGACGGCGCCAACACCATGACCATCTTCTTCAGGATCATCCTCCCGCTTTCCATGCCCATTGCGGCGACCATTGCCATCTATGCCTCCGTGGGTCACTGGAACAGCTGGTTTGATAACCAGATGTACAACGTCAACGCCGAACACCTGACCACGCTGCAGTACCTGCTGTACAAATACCTGAACCAGGCAGAGCAGCTGATCGAAAGCATTGAGCGCGGTGACATCTCCGATACAGCCGTATCGCTCACTCCCCGCAGTCTCAAGATGACCATCACCGTGGTCACGGTCGTACCCATCCTGTGCGTGTATCCCTTCATGCAGCGCTATCTGCTCAAGGGCATCATGATCGGTGCGGTCAAGGGCTGATCAACATCCGGCATCAAAAAAAAGCCCCGTCTGCTGTTATGCCGCAGACGGGACGTTTTTTCATATGCTGTTCAGCGTTACATCAGCCCCATGCACCAGATCACGCCAAGCGCCGTGAGGGTGACCAAGGTATCGATCGTAATGCCGTAAAACATAGGCGCAAGGCCCGCTTTTTTGAAATCGGTGATGCTCGTGCCCAAACCGATGGCAGCCAGTGCCGTGACCATCAGGAATTTGCTGGCGCTCTTCATCAGGCCGGATACATTGGCAGGGATGAAGCCCGCGCTGTTGAGCATAGCCAGCAGCAGGAAGCCGCCGATGAACCAGGGAATGATCTTCATCAGATTGACTTTCTTGCCCTCGCCCGTCGCCTGAAGTTCCTTCTTCTTGATGCGGATGCCGATGTACGCAAACACCAGCACCGTGGGAATGATCGCGATGGTGCGGGTCAGCTTGACCATGGTGGCAAAATCGCCCGCCGCTTCCGAAAATGCATAGCCGGAGGCGACCACGCTGGCGGTATCATTGACCGAGGTACCCGCCCAGATGCCGTAGGCAATGTCGGACATGCCCAGCAGCTTGCCCATCAGCGGATACAGCGCGATCATCACCATATCAAACAAAAAGGTGGAGGAAAGAGCAAAGGCGATATCCTTGTCATCGGCGTCGATGACGGGCGCGATAGCAGCCACCGCAGAACCGCCGCAGATGCCCGTGCCTGCGGAGATCAGGTTGCTCAGCTTCCAGTTAAGGCCAAACAGCTTGCGGATGAAATAACCGCCGCCAAAGCACATGGCAAAGGTGAAGATCATGACAAAAAAGGTCATTTTGCCAACAGACATGATGGTTCCAACGCTCAGCGAAGCGCCCAAAAGAATGATCGCTGCTTTCAGGATCTTTTTGGACGTAAACTTGAGCGCAGGCTTGATCCAGTTGGGATGAAAAAAGCTGTTGATGATGGTACCCATAAACAGCGCAATGATCGAAGCGCCCAGCAGTTCACCGGGGATCAGTTTCTCAAGCATCACAGATGCAGCCGCCACAGCAAAACAGATGACGAGGCCCAGTACAAACAAGCCGCGTTCCTTGTTCCTGGTTTCCATTTGCAAGCCCCTTTCGTGTATTCCACCTATCCTACCACATACTTTGATAAAAAGAAAGCCAAACCCGGCCATAATCCGTTTTTTTGTGATATAATTTCAAAGGGTCTTTTCCCCCGACAACTTCCGATTTTGAAAGGTGAGCAACCGTGATCAATATTCTTTTTGTATGCCTCGGCAACATCTGCCGCAGCCCCATGGCTGAGTTTGTGATGAAAGATCTTTTGAAAAAGCACGGCCTGAGCGACCGCGTTTCTGTCGCCTCCGCCGCTACCTCCACGTGGGAAATCGGTAACCCCGTACACCACGGCACCAAAAGCAAGCTTGCCGAGCACGGCATCAGCTGCAAGGGCAAGACCGCCCGCCTGCTCACCCGCGCGGACTATTCAGAATACGATTACATCATCGGCATGGACAAGAGCAACATGGCCGATATGCAGCAGACCATGAACGGCGACCCGCAGCAGAAGCTGAGCCTGATGCTTGACTGGTGCGGCGAGCACCGCGATGTGGCCGACCCCTGGTATACCCACGATTTCGAAGCCACCTGGCAGGATGTACTGCGCGGCTGCACCGCGCTGCTTGAGCACCTTGCCAAACAAAACGGCTGGAAGCTTCGCTGAGGAGGACGCACATCATGCTCTGGATACTGGCTGTTCTCTCCATCATTGCAACGGTATTTCTGTTTATGCCGCTGCATTACCGCCGCATCGGCAATCTTTCCCGTTTCTGGACGCTGGTTTACAAGGTGGTGCCCACCGCCATCTGCGCTGCCTTTGCGGGCGCAGCGGCGCTGATGGGCGGCGGGGCGTATGCCATCCTCATCTGCATCGGCATTACCATCTGCTGTGCCGGTGACTGGCTGCTGCGCGGACACTTCATCGCAGGCGGCTCCATGTTTCTGACGGGACACCTGTTTTACATCACTGCTTTCTGTGTAAAGCAGACCCCCACCCTGTGGAGCATTCCCGTTTTTGCGGTGATGCTCGGTCTTTTGTGGCTGTTTTTGCAGCAATTCCGCAAGCGCATGAGCAAAAAAATGTTCAGGCTGGTGCGCATCTACAGCACAGTGCTGGCTGTTTTGCTTGCCATGAGCCTTCCCATGCCGTTTGCTGCCTTCAGCCCGAGCACGCTGTTTGCCGCGCTGGGCGCCCTGATTTTTGTGCTTTCGGATATGGGCGTGTGCCATGGCATGCTGTGCAAAATCTCCTATCCCAGAAGGTTTACCTATCTTGGCATTTACTATCTGGCGCAGCTGCTGCTTGCGCTCAGCACGTATTAAGCGTTTTTTTGGTCCGTTCGCTTTGTATTTACACACCGGTATGATATAATTATACTGGTGTTTTTTATCTACCCATTTGTGAGGCGAACACTGCCATGTCTTGCGTTACCTTTTATCCTGCGCGCCTTTCGGGGGATGCGCAGGTTCCTCCCGCCAAGAGCGAAGCGCACCGCGCGCTGCTGCTGGCTGCCCTTGGCAAGGGCGAGTGCTGTTTGAACGGTTTTCCGCCCCCGCTTTGCGATGATACCCTCGCCATGATCAACGGCGTGACCGCGCTGGGCGCATCCGTGCGCCACGAGGGCACGCAGCTGTTTGTGACCCCCGCAGGCGCGCCCATATACGGACAGCCCATGGTGGATTGCTGCGTACACGCATGCGCCGCCGCGCTGCGCATGCTGATTCCCGCCTTTCTGGTGCGCGGACAGGCCGTGCGCTTCATCATGGAGCAGGGCCTGTATAAACGTCCTTTGGACGCCTATGAGCCGCTCTTTTCCAAATTTGGCGCAAAGATGCTGCGCATTGCCAATTATGAGGACGGCAAAGCCTGCGTGGAAATCGCAGGCCGCATGCTGGCGGGCGCTTACGAAATCGACGGCTCCCGCTCCAGCCAGTTTGCCTCCGGTATGCTGATCGCGCTTGCGCACGCAACGGATGCGGACGGACGCCCCGCGCCTTCCGTGCTCAATGTGCGCGGCCCCATTGTGAGCCGTCCCTATCTGGATATGACGCTCAAACTGATGGCGCATTTCAACGCCCCCTGCACCGAAACCGCTGAAGGCATTTTTGAGCTTTTGCCCTGTGAGCAGCCCTCCCCTGCCGAAGCCGCCGTCACGGGCGACTGGTCGCAGGCTGCGGTATTCCTGTGCATGAACGCCATGGGCAGCAACATCCGCATCAGCAATATCTACCCCGATGAAGCCTGCCTGCAGGGCGATGCGCATGTGCAGGATGTGCTGGCTGCCATGGGCAAAAGCGGCAAATTGCAGGCTTCCCGCATCGATTGCTCGGATATCCCTGACCTTGCGCCCATTCTGGCGCTCACCTGCTCGCAGGCGCAGGGCGTATCCACCCCCAGGGGCGCCAGCCGCCTGCGCATCAAGGAACGCGACCGCCTTGCCGCCACGCAGGAATTACTGGCACGCCTTGGCGTACGCACCGAAACCTCTGACGACAGCGATACGCTGCGCGTCTTTGGCCCTGTAAAGCTCAAGGGCGGCTTTGAAGCCGACGCCCGCGGCGACCACCGTCTTGTCATGTTTCTTGCCGCGGCTGCGCTTATTGCCGATGCGCCCATCACCGTGCACGGCGCGGAGTGCATCAGCAAATCGTGGCCCGGATTTATTCAAACCTATCTTCAGTTGGGAGGGAAGGCCGAATGAGCAGCCGCATCGGACGCATGCTGAGCGTGCAGATTTTTGGCGAAAGCCACGGCGCTGCCGTTGGCGTTACCATTGACGGTCTGCCCGCAGGCCTCAAGCTGGACATTGAAAAGCTGAATGCCTTTGTGCAGCGCCGCGCTGCGCGAAGCGCCATCGCCACCGCAAGGCGCGAGGCGGATATCCCCCGCATCCTGAGCGGCCTTTGGGATGATATCACCACAGGCCAGCCGCTGACCGCCATTTTTGAAAACGGCGATACCCACTCCTCCGATTATTCCTTCCTGCCCGACCGTCCCCGCCCCGGTCATGCGGATTATCCCGCCACGATGCGAAGCCTCGGCAATGATGACCTGCGCGGCAGCGGGCATCACTCGGGCCGTCTCACGCTGCCCTATGTGTTTGCGGGCGGCGCAGCCATGCAGCTTTTGGAATCGCAGGGCATCCGCGTTGCGGCGCACGTATTCCAGCTGGGCAACGGCGAAGCTGATATGATCGATTGGGTCAACCCCGATATGGATGCGCTGTTTGAATGCCATAAGCGCGAAATCCCCACCGTTGACCCCGTCATCGGCGAGCGCATGCAGGCTGATATCCTCAAGGCGAAAGAAGAACAGGATTCCATCGGCGGCATCGTGGAATGCGTGGCCGTTGGCGTGCCTGCTGGCCTTGGCTCGCCCTTCTTTGAGGGTGTGGAGAGCGTGATGGCAAACTATCTTTTCGCCATCCCCGCCGTCAAGGGCGTGGAATTCGGCGCAGGCTTCACCGCTGCTTTCATGCGCGGCAAGGGCTACAACGACCCCTATGCCATGAAGGACGGCAAAGTGGTCACCACCCGCAACAACGCAGGCGGTCTGCTTGGCGGCATCACCAACGGCATGCCCATCATCGCCCGAGCCGCCTTCCGCCCCACGCCGTCCATTTCCCGTGAGCAGCATACCGTAAGCCTGAGCGAAAAGGCAGATACCACCCTTACCGTACACGGCCGCCACGACCCCTGCGTGGTCATCCGCGCCGTGCCCGTGGTGGAAAGCGCCGTTGCGCTGGCCATTGCCGAAATGTGGCTGGAGCGCCGTGCCACCTATCCTGTATCAAAACGATTGGAGACGCTGTGATGATTCAGAAAAATGATACCGTCACCCTTCGCTGCGACCGTCTGGGCAGCGAGCTCGAAGGCGTATGCAGCCATGACGGCATGGCGGTTTTTGTACCCGGCGCTCTGCCCGGCGAAGAAATCGAGGCCCTCATTGTCAAAACCCAGCCCCGCTATGCCTTCGGCAAGCTGCTGAAGGTAAACACCGCCTCCTCCGACCGCACCGAGCCTCGCTGCCCCGTCTATGACAAGTGCGGCGGCTGCAGCGGTCAGCACATGAGCTATCAGGCCACTTTGGAAGCCAAGCGCGCGCAGGTGTTTGACAACCTCACCCGCATCGGCTGCCTGCCCATCACCGAAAGCGACATCCCCGCTGTTTTGGGCGCGGATGAGCCTTTCCACTGCCGAAACAAGACCTCCCTGCCCGTAGGCGGCACGTCCGACGCGCCCGAATTGGGCTTCTACCGCCGCCGCAGCCACGCCATCGTGCCCATCACGGATTGCCCTGTTGCCATGGGCAGCCTCAGCGGCATCATCACCGCTGTGACCAAGTGGATGAAGTACAACCGCGTGCAGCCCTATAACGAGCTCAGCGGCAAGGGCCTTCTGCGCCATGTGGTGGTACGCACTACCCGCGCAGGGCAGGTGATGGTCATCCTCGTTGCCACCCGCGACAAGCTGCCCAACGTGGACGACCTCATCCAGAAGCTGCAAAAGCAGGTGGAAGGTTTCTGCTCGCTGCACCTGAGCGTGAACAGCGCGCGCAACAACGTGATTCTGGGCAACAACAGCCGCAAGCTCTACGGCGAGGATGCCGTTTATGAGCAGCTGCTGGGCCTGACCTTTGAGATTCCCCCGCTGTCCTTCTTCCAGGTCAATCCCGTGCAGACCGAGCGCCTGTACCAGACCGCCATCGATTTTGCCAGGCTTTCCCCCACCGATACCGTGGTGGATGCCTACGCGGGCGCAGGCACCATCTCCCTTTGCATGGCGCAGAAAACGGGCCATGTCATCGGCATCGAGATCGTTCCTCAGGCCATTGAAGGCGCAAAGCGCAATGCCGAGCGCAACGGCATTGCCAACGCCGAATTCCACGTTGCCCCCGATGAGGACCTGCTGCCCAAGCTGGTGAAGGAAGGTCTTCGCCCCGACGTCATCGTACTCGACCCGCCGCGCAAGGGCGTTGAGCCTGCCGTAATTGAGGCTGTGCTTGCCGCCAGACCCCGCCGCGTGGTCTACGTCAGCTGTCATGTACCCACGCAGGCGCGTGACGCCAAAATGCTCATGGAAGGCGGCTACCGCTTTGAAAGCTGCCAGCCCGTGGATATGTTCTGCTATGCAGGCGGCGTGGAAAACGTGCTGAGCATGGTTTTGGAATGACCCTGCGAAAGGAATGAAAAACCTATGATCAAAATTACTTTGATCGGCGATTCCATCCGTCAAATCGGCTACGGCACCAAGGTACCCGAGCTGCTGGGCGACGATTTTGAAGTGTTCCAGCCCAATATCAACTGCAAGTTTGCCAAGTTCACGCTCCGCGGTCTGTTTGACTGGGATAATGACATGGCAGGCAGCCGCATCGTACACTGGAACAACGGTTTGTGGGATATCTGCAATCTGTTTGGCGACGGCCCTTTTTCCTCAGAAACGGAGTATGTTGAGAACATGTCCCGCATTGCCGATTTGCTTTTGCGCAAATACGACAAGGTCATTTTTGCCACCACAACGCCCGTAGCACAGCAGAATCAGTACAACAGCAATGCCGATATCGAGCGCTACAATGCCCTCATCGTACCTGTGCTGAAGGCAAAGGGCGTTATCATCAACGACCTGCATGCGCTGGTATCTGCCGATATCGACGCCTATATCTGCGAAGACCACATCCATCTCAGCCCGAAGGGCATCGAAGTCTGCTCTCAGCAGGTGGCTGATGTCATCCGCCGCGCCGCAGAAACGCTGGAGCACAAAGCGGATGAGCCCATTGCCCAGGCCGCCTCGACCATGGGAGCGCCCGTGTGATGACGTGCTTCAGCCCCAAACACCTTGCCTTTTTCGAAAACGCCTGCTTTTTGCAAAGCGAATTGGGCATCGTGCCGCTCATGTACGGCTCGCTCGGGCTGGAATACCTGACAGGCCAAAACCTTTGTGCCGATGACGTGGATATCCTCATCCCCCGCCGTTTTCTTCAGGAGCAGTGGCACGAGTTCAAAGCGCTGATGGCGTCGGGCGGCTACACGCTGACCGATGAGCATGAGCACGCGTTTGAAAAAGAGGGTATCGAATACGCCTACGCGCAGCTGGAGGAGCTGGAAAGCTTTGCTTCCATCCCGCTTACGGAGATTTCTACTTTTACCTGCAACGGCGTTGCCTTCAGGCTGCTGAGCCTTGCGCAGTACCTGCAGGTATATACCGCCTCCGCCAAAGACGGCTATCGGGTGCAGGTACGCCAAAAGAAAGACCATGACAAAATCGCCATGCTCACACGGCTTTTGAACCATCCGACCAAATAAAAACAGCGCACGTGCCAAACAAGGCAGCGTGCGCTGTTTTGATGTTTGAATCAATAGCAGGGGGCCTCTTCACGTACGATTTCAACGGCGCGCTTGATCTTTTGGCCGTTGCCGTGAATGGTCATCACATCGCGGAAGACATATTCCACCTTGCAGCCCTTGGCGGCTGCAACGGTCTCGCGGATGTTCTTGCGGAAGGCTTCTTCATCCAGTTCTTTCTGCGAACCGATGAAATAATAATCGCGGGGCTTGCGGGAGTAGATGATCTTTTTGCCTGCAAGACGTTCGCCCATCAGCTTTTCATCGCACCAGGGAGAAATGGAAACCTTGCGTACGTTTTCGATCTCGTTGATGCCTGCATCCCAGAAACGGCTGGTGGCTTCACAGCAGCCGTAATACACCAGACCGAACTCCTTGGCGATCCTCTTCTGGAAGGGCAGGATGAGCTCGCGGAACATGGTGGGAGAAATATCGCAGGCTTCCTCCGCGTTCATATGGATCCAGGTATCGATGCTGCGAACCTTGCCCGCGAAATCCTTCTGCGGCAGTTCACGGCTGAAGCACCAGTTGCCGCTGCCGATGAGGGTGTTGCCGTTGTTCAAGAACATGTGACCGTTTTCCTCTTCGTAGCGGTAGATGCGCAGGGCATCCTCGGTCACATATTCCATCAGCCTGTAGAACTCCTCAGGCTCGGACGCCATGGCAATGTAGGCGTTTTCCATGCCCATGAAGCCGATGATGGAGCGCAGCGGAGAGGGGCCCCAGTTGTTGGTGGTGTTGACCAGGCGCACGGGCAGGATATCACCGATCAGTTCCTCAATGCGCTGCTTCTTGCCCTCCACCTCTTCCTTGCGGTAACGCAGGTTGGTGGGGCGCAGCTTATGGAAATCCTCTTCGATGATCTCGATCTGCGGGATGATGTGATAGCCGGACGTACCGTCGCTGGCTCTTACGCCGCCGCTGATGTCCTTCTGACCCAGGCCGCAGATGGCGTCGCACACGTCATAGCGCAGCTCATAAAAATCGGGCGTGACGCGGTCATCGCCGATGAGGTCCACGCGCAGCACCTGATTTTGCAGCTGATACTCCATCTCGCGCATCAGCGGATCGGTACACTTGAGCTCGGGGCTCATCTCGCGCCAGTAGTGACCTTCTTCCACGGTGATCACGGGACGCGGGGCGTTGGCCTCGTTATGGTCATACCAAAGGTTCTCGCGTTCGCGCATGATCGGCAGCTGAGAAATCTCCAGCTGTTTTTTCGCCAGATCGCGCAGATACTGTTTTTCAGCCTGCATATTCGTTCGCCTCTTTTTTCGTACATAGGTTCCAAGCGAATTATACCATTGCTCGGGCAGCGGCACAAGCAGCACGTTTTTTGCACAGGCGATAATTTCAAGCATTTGAAACCCTTATTTCGCTGTTTTTCAGCCCTGCCGTTCAAAAACCATGCGTATCGAGCCAAAATCGGGCGTTCTGTCGCATTTGCCATCATGATACCACTTGTTCCCCGTCTTTCTGCAAACGGCGATTTACGCCCTTTTTTCGTGTGTTTTTGCAGCAGGGATAAAAAACGGCTGTCTCACTTCAAATGAGACAGCCGTTTCGGCAATTTGTTATTCTTCGGAGGCAGTTTCCTCTTCGGCGGTGCGCTGTTCGAACACGGCCTCGTCGGTCTCTTCCTCTTCTTCCTTTTCGGCGCGGGCAACGCAGACGATCTTGGCATTCTCGCCCAGACGCATCAGGCGCACGCCCTGCGTGCTGCGTCCGCTTTCGCGGATATCGCTGACCGCCATACGGATGATGACGCCCTCGTCGGTGATGAGCAGGATGTCCTCATCATCGTTTACGCCCAGCTGAGCCGCCAGCTCACCGGTCTTGTCGGTGAGGGTCATGGCACGGATACCCATGCCGGCGCGGCCCTGCTCACGGTACTCTTCGGGGTCGGTACGCTTGCCGTAGCCGTTTACGCTGATGGCAAGCACCTTCTGCTCAGCCGTGATGGGGCTCATATCGATCAGCTCGTCGCCTTCCTTGAGCTTCATGGCCTTTACGCCCATGCCGGTACGGCCGATGACACGAATGGTGGATTCGTGGATGCGCAGCGCACGGCCCTGACGGCTTGCAATGATCAGGCTGGTATCGCCATCGGTCAGGTTGACGGCGCACAGCTCGTCATCCTCGCGCAGGGTGAGGGCGATCAGGCCGCTCTTGCGCAGGTTGGCAAACTCGCTGAAAGGCGTACGCTTGATTAGGCCGCCCTTGGTCATCATGACCAGGTTAGCGCGCTCGATATCGCGGGGCACAGGGATCATGGCGGTGATCTTTTCATCCGCCGCGATCTGCAGCAGATTGACGATGGCCATGCCGCGTGCGGTGCGGCCCGCTTCGGGGATCTGGTAGCACTTGAGGTTGTAAACGCGGCCGCGGTTGGTGAAGAACATGATCTCATCGTGCGTGTTGACGATGATCATACGCTCCACAAAGTCCTCTTCGCGGGTGGCCATGCCGGTAACGCCCTTGCCGCCGCGATGCTGCGCACGGTAGGTGGACTTGGGCAGGCGCTTTACATAGCCCAGATGACTCATGGTAACGACCATGTCATCGCTCTGGATGAGGTCCTCAATGTCGATCTCGCCTTCCAGCACGGTCAGTTCCGTACGGCGGGGATCGGCAAACTTGTTGCGAATCTCGGTCATTTCGGCCTTGATCACGCCCATCAGCAGAGTTTCATCAGCCAGCAGGCTGCGGAAGTAGGCAATGCTCTTCTGCAGTTCGTCGTACTCGGCCTGCAGCTTATCGCGTTCCAGACCGGTCAGGCGGGCCAGACGCATATCCAGAATGGCCTGTGCCTGCTTGTCGCTGAAGGCGAAACGCTCGATCAGGGCTTCGCGGGCAGCGCCGGTATCGCGGCTGCCGCGGATGATGGCCACGATCTCGTCAATGTGGTCCAGCGCCTTGAGCAGGCCCTCCAAGATGTGGGCGCGGGCTTCGGCCTTGGCAAGGTCGTAACGGGTGCGGCGGGTAACAACTTCCTTCTGGTGCTGGATGTAGTGGTACAGCATCTCACGCAGGCTGAGCACCTTGGGCTCGCCGGTCACCAGCGCCAGCATGTTGGCGCCGGAGGTCTCCTGCATGGGAGTGTGCTTGTACAGGTAATTGAGCACCACGGTGGGATGCACATCGCGCTTGAGCTCGATAACGATGCGCATGCCGTTGCGGTCGGACTCGTCGCGGATGTCGCTGATGCCTTCCAAACGCTTTTCGTGCACCAGTTCGGCGATCTTTTCCACCAGCTTGGCCTTGTTGACCATGTAGGGGATCTCATTGACCACGATGCGGCTGCGGTTGTTGGCCATGGTCTCCACTTCGGTCTTGGCGCGCACGATGATGCGGCCGGGGCCGGTATGGTAGGCAGCGCGGATGCCGCTCTGGCCAAGGATCATACCGCCCGTGGGGAAGTCGGGGCCCTTGATGAACTGCATCAGTTCCTCGGTGCCGGCTTCGGGATGGTCGATCATGTAAACGCAGCCGTCGATCACCTCGCCCAGGTTATGGGGCGGGATGTTGGTAGCCATACCGACGGCGATGCCGTTGGCGCCGTTTACCAGCAGGTTAGGGAAACGGGCGGGCATAACGGTGGGCTGCAGCAGCGTCTCGTCAAAGTTGGGGTAGAAATCGACCGTATCCTTGTCGATCTCGCCGATCAGGTGCATGGTCAGCTTGTCCATGCGGGCCTCGGTGTAACGCATGGCAGCGGCGCCGTCGCCGTCAACAGAGCCGAAGTTGCCCTGACCCTCTACCAGCGTGTAGCGCATGTTGAAATCCTGCGCAAGGCGAACCATTGCGTCATAAACGCTGCTGTCGCCGTGGGGATGGTATTTACCCAGAACGTCACCGACCAGACGCGCGCTCTTACGGAACGGCTTGTCGGGCGTCATGTTCAGTTCGTTCATCGCATAAATGATGCGGCGGTGTACGGGCTTCAGACCGTCGCGCACATCGGGCAATGCGCGGTTGATGATAACCGCCATTGCATAGCTCATGAACGACTTTTTCATTTCCTTTTCAAGATCGATAGGAATGAGCTTATCGTTGATCATGGAAGGCATGCAGAAAAATCCTCCTTCGGGCAGGGACTCTGCCCCTGCGCCCCGCCTAAGGGCTTAAAGCCCTCAGGCATCCCGTGAACTGCCTGCTGCGCAGGCAGAAGTGTATCTATCATTCAAAACCGGAAAACCGAAATCAACAGCGGTGA
>JAZKYW010000015.1:0-2230 GCA_045612325.1 Candidatus Limiplasma sp.
CCGCCGTTTCGGACGGCTTTCGCCAGCCCGCGGGGCACATCGGTCATGGGCAGATGCCCAAGCGCAGCCTCGGGAGGAAGCAGCAGCTGGGCAAGCGTGCCGTTTTCGGCAGCTGCAGCAAGCGCTTCCAGCGTATGAGCGGTGGCAAGCGTGAACGGGCCGCTCTGCGTGCGCAGAAGAAAGCGCATGTGAGCGGGGCAGCCGAGGTGGTCGCCGAGGTCCTGACAAAGCGTGCGCACATAAAAGCCCTTGGAACAGCGTACCGCAAGCAGCGCGCCGTGGTTGGGCGTTTCGCCGCGGAATTCCAGCTCGTGTACGGTGACTTCGCGGGCGGGGATATCCGCCTGCTTGCCATCGCGTGCCAGCTGATACAGACGCTTGCCATCCTGCTTGATGGCGCTGTACATGGGCGGCGTCTGCATGATGGCGCCCGTAAAGGCAGGCAGCGCTTCGCGGATGGCAGCCTCATCAGGATAGTTTTCGCCCGTGGCAACAGCTGCGCCCTGCGCATCCTGCGTATCCGTGGATGCACCAAAGGCAACTTCGGTCACATAAGCCTTTTCCTTGTCCTGCATGTAATCAAACAGGCGGGCGGCTTTGCCTACCATCAGCGGCAGTACGCCGCTGGCTTCGGGGTCGAGGGTGCCCGCATGGCCGATTTTTGCACCGCCCAGCAAGCGCCTGACTATGCCTACGACCTGAGCGGAAGACATTCCCGGCGGCTTGAGCACGTTGAGAAAACCGCAGAGCGGCTTGTCCATCTGCATCATAAAGCAGCCTCCAGCGCTTTTTCGATGGTTTCGACAGCTTCGGTCAGGCTCATGGTGAGCGTAAGACCCGCTGCCAGCTTGTGTCCGCCGCCGCCAAACTGCGCAGCGATGCGGTCAACAGCATAGGGATTGAGGGCGCGCAGGCTTACCTTTACCTTGCCGCCTTCGATTTCGCGGGCGAAATAAGCCATGCCTACGCCTTTGACGTCAATGGCATAATCGACCACGCCGTCGGTGTGACCGCCGTTGGCGCCCGCAAGCTGCATCTGCTCCAGCGTAAGGCTCAGACCAGCGATTTTTCCATCGGCAATGATGCGCAGAGAAGGCAGCACCTGCGCAAGCAGACGCACAAAGGGTTCTTCCTTCTGACGGAACAGCCTGCGGCTGTATTCGGGCAGGGGAAGGCCTGCTTCCATCAGACGGCCCATCATGGCAAAGCATTCGGCGTTGGTGCTGTCATAGATAAAGTTGCCCGTATCGGTGGACAGCGCGGTGTAGAGGCAGATGGCTTCCTCCTGCGTGAGGGGCATATCCATCTGCTCAAACAGGCGGTACACCAGAATGGCGGATGCGGGCGCGTCGCCATCGATCATATTGATTTGGGCATAGGCGGGATTGGTGCCGTGATGGTCGACCACGACCGTTTTTTCAGCTAAGGAAAAGAAGGGTTCGCAGCCGCCCAGACGGTCAAGGCTGGCAACATCCACCGCAAGCGCCAGATCAAAATCGTCCAGCGCACAGGAAGCGTTCAGCACCGCGGAAGCACCCGGCAAAAAGGCCAGATGGGCGGGGACAAAGCCATCCACCATTGCCTGTACGGTTTTGCCCATGCGTTCCAGACGCAGCTTCAGCGCAAGCAGGCTGCCCAGCGCATCACCATCGGGATTTACATGCCCAAACAGCAAGACGCTGCCCGCCGAAAGAATGGCGGACAGCACTTCGTCCTGCTGATAACGGTCATTCCTGATCGTCGTCGTTTTCATTGTTCTCTTCGTCCTCCGGATGCACCTGCTTCAGCACGGAAGCAATGTGGATGCCGTATTCGATGTTGTTGTCCAGCTCGAAGAGGATCTCGGGGGCGTAGCGGATGATCATGCTTTCGCGCAGTTCGTGGCGCACAAAGCCGGCGGCCTTTTTGAGGGCAGCCATCATGGGCTCGCGGTTTTCCTCTTCCAGAATGCTGACATAAACATTGGCATAGCGCAGGTCGCGGGTCACATCCGCGCGGGTCACGCTGAAGGTGCCCTTTACACGGGGGTCGCTCACACGCTCGCGGATGATCATATCCACCTCGCGGCGCACCTGTTCGCTGATGCGGTCAATACGCTGATAACTCAATGTGGTTCTCCTTTACGGTAGGGGGGCGCTGGGAGGCGCTGCCTCCCGGACCCACTGCTTAAGGGCAAAGCCCTTAAGAATCCCTTATTGACCGCGCATTGCGCGGTCAATGGGAAACAATA
>JAZKYW010000016.1:0-3021 GCA_045612325.1 Candidatus Limiplasma sp.
GGAACGAGGAACTCAAGACGCACGCGGTCAAAGCCGGTCATGTTTTCCAGAATACCGCGGCGGCGGCCGATCTTTTCGATCACGGCGCCGGCATAGGGCTGGGGAACGTCAGCCACCATGCGCTCGATGGGCTCGCAGCGCACGCCGTCGATCTCCTTGTACAGTACCTGGGGCTTGGAGACCTGGAACTCGTAGCCCTGACGGCGCATGTTTTCGATCAGGATGGACAGATGCAGCTCGCCGCGGCCGCGCACCTCAAAGGCGTCGGGGCTGTCGGTCTCGTTCACGCGCAGAGAAACGTCGGTCTGCAGCTCGCGCATGAGGCGGGCGCGCAGGTGACGGCTGGTGACGAAATCGCCCTCACGGCCTGCGAAGGGGCTGTTGTTGACGGAGAAGGTCATGGTAACGGTGGGCTCGGTGATAGCCACAAAGGGCAGAGCCTCCACCTTTTCGGGATGGCACACGGTATCGCCGATGCCGATGTCCTCGATGCCGCTCATGGCAACGATGTCGCCCATGGAGGCGGACTTGGCAGGCACGCGCTTGAGGCCGTCAAAGGTGTACAGGGCGGACAGGCGCAGCATCTGGCTGGTCTTGCCGCTGTCCATGTTGACGGTCACAGCCTGCATGCCCTCGGTGAGGGTACCGCGGCTGATGCGGCCGATGCCGATGCGGCCTACATACTCGTTGTAGTCGATGGTGGAAATGAGCACCTGAGCGGGGCCTTCCATATCGCCTTCGGGAGCGGGCACATGCTCGAGGATAACGTCAAACAGAGGCTTGAGGCTCTCGGCGGGCTCGGCAAGGTCCAGGGTGGCAACGCCGCGGCGGGCGCTGGCAAATACCATGGGACGGTCAAGCGCGGTCTCATCGGCGCCCAGCTCGATGAACAGGTCCAGCACCTCATCCACCACTTCCTCGCAGCGGGCGTCGGGGCGGTCCATCTTGTTGATCACAACGATGACGGGCAGCTTCAGTTCCAGCGCCTTGCGCAGAACAAAGCGGGTCTGGGGCATGGGGCCTTCGAAGCTGTCAACCAGCAGAAGAACGCCGTCCACCATCTTCAGCTCGCGCTCGACCTCGCCGCCGAAGTCAGCGTGGCCGGGGGTGTCAACGATGTTGATCTTGGTATCGCCGTAGAAAACGGCGGTGTTCTTGGCAAGGATGGTAATGCCGCGTTCACGCTCGATGTCGTTGGAGTCCATTACGCGGTCTTCCACCTGCTGGTTTTCACGGAATACGCCGCCCTGCTTGAGCATTTCGTCAACGAGGGTGGTCTTGCCGTGGTCAACGTGAGCGATGATTGCGATGTTGCGGATATCGGTACGGGTCATAAGTTACGTTTCCTTCTTTCCTGTCTGTATGTTGGCGGGGCGGGAACACCTCATCCGTCAGCCTGCCAACGGGAAGATCAAATAAACATCCGGCTTCTGTTCGCTTTGCTGCAGCAGGCGAGCCTGAGCACCCTCCCTGCTCACGCGGTCTTCGCTGCGGTCTCAAGCACAACAGTCCAGCCCTGCGGCCAAAGGCCGCAGTCCGGGGTCCAGGGGCTCAGCCCCTGGTCATTCGTACACGGTGCGGATGGCGGTCTCCGTCAGCTCGAGGCCCTTGTTGTTTTCCTCGGCAAGGCGGATGGACCAGTCGTTTTCAAACAGCAGCACTTCGCGCTCTTCGCTGTCCCAGCCGCGGCCGGAAGTGGAGGTGAGCTTGAGCTCCTCCATGGGCTTGGGAGAGGACTTTACCCAGCGCACATAGCGGAAGGGCAGGCGGTCCATCATCATGTTGACGCCGTACTCGGTCTTGAGGCGGTGCTCCAGCACTTCAAACTGCAGAACACCGACAACGCCTACGATGAACTCCTCGCGGCCGGTCTCGGTGCGGCGGAAGGTCTGGATGGCGCCTTCCTCAGCCAGCTGCATGATGCCCTTCAAAAACTGCTTGCGCTTCATGCTGTCCTCGGGACGTACGCGGGCGAAATGCTCGGGCGCGAATACGGGGATGGAGGAGAAACGCAGCTTGGGGCCGCCGCTGAGCGCATCGCCCAGATGGAAGCAGCCGGGGTCGAACAGACCGATGATATCGCCCGCATAGGCCGTTTCAACGGCTTCGCGCTCGTCCGCCATGAACTGCTGGGGCTGCTTGAGCTGCATCTGCTTGTCCGTGCCGGAGTGATAAACGGTCATGCCCTTCTTGAACTCGCCGCTGACGATGCGCACAAAGGCAAGGCGGTCGCGGTGGGCGGGGTTCATGTTGGCCTGGATCTTGAAAATGAAGCCGCTGAAGTAGGGCTCGGTGGGCTCGATCTCGCCGATATCCGCCATGCGGGACAGCGGGGGCGGGGTGATGGAAAGGAACGCCTCCAGGAAGGGCTCCACGCCAAAGTTGGTAACGGCGGAGCCGAAGAACATGGGCGTGAGACGGCCGCTGAGCACAGCCTGCTTGTCGAAGGGATCGCCCGCTTCGTCCAGCAGTTCGATCTCGTCATTCAGGCGGTCGATGTAGTGCTTCTCCAGCATGCCCTCAGCCTCGGGGCTGTTGGGGTCTACCATCACCTGCTCGGCCTTGCTCATACCGTGGTTGCCGCCGGAATACAGGAGCACCTTGCCGATATCGCGCTGATACACGCCCTGGAAGTCGCCGTCAACACCGATGGGCCAGTTCATGGGGCAGGAACGGATGCCCAGAACGTTTTCCAGTTCTTCCATCAGTTCAAAGGGGTCCTTGGCTGCGCGGTCCATCTTATTAACGAACGTGAAGATGGGAATATTGCGCATGCGGCAAACCTTGAACAGCTTGATGGTCTGCGCCTCAACACCCTTGGCAGCGTCGATCACCATAACAGCAGCGTCGGCAGCTACCAGCACGCGGTAGGTATCCTCGGAGAAGTCCTGGTGACCGGGGGTATCCAGAATGTTGATGCGGCAGCCGTCATATTCAAACTGCATGGCAGAGGACGTAACGGAAATGCCGCGCTGCTTTTCGATCTCCATCCAGTCGGAGGTGGCGTGGCGCTCGGCCTTG
>JAZKYW010000017.1:0-2427 GCA_045612325.1 Candidatus Limiplasma sp.
CACCGTGGGAATATCCACAAGCGTTCCCTCCGGGCTCAGGATCTTCCACTGCGTATAATTGACCAGCGAATGCGTGGGCACATAGAATTTGAGGTCACGGCCGTAGGTTTCTTTGGCGTAGGATTTGAGCCCGTTGGCAACACACTCCACCAGCCGCCTGTACAAATACACCTTGAGCGCGGAAGCCTTGTAGCGGTTTTCGCAGGAAAGATGCGGCGGCTGCCACTCCTCGCCGTAAAAATCGCGGTATTCGCGCTTAAATCCCTCGCTGTAGCCGCCTTCATCCCAAAACTCGGGCTCTTCCAGATGCACGGCTTCCACGCCTTCATCCACCGCGCGTAAAAGCTGCTGCGTGAGATAACGGCAGAAGGAAAGGCTGGGACACAGATACGGCACATTCACGCCGTGCAGGATGGGGTTGCCGTTGCGGTCGGTCTGGCTCTCATCCCAGTGGTCGACGCCATCCCACTCGCCATTCAGGTAATCCTGATATTCGCCCCACGCGCTGCCTGTCATCAAATGAACGACGTAGCCTTTTTCACGGTATTTGCGTATGCGTGCGGGCATGCCCTCATCCGTGCCGTACACCATGACAAAATCATATTGCAGGTCCGTCTGCGCAGACCAGGGCTTGCTGTCCTGACAGCCGGTCAGGCATTCGCTGCGTTTTCTCAGGTATGCCATTGTACCTCCTGTGGTGCGCAGAAAAAAGGCGCTGCGCCGCCCGCAGTGTGAACGTTTCTCTTGCTTCTTATTATATCCGCATCGGGCATTGCATGCAACCGCACAGCCGGGCGGTTGCTTCTTTAATACATCAATTTTGGCAAAAACCGATAAAGAACAAAAAATCCCTTGCCAAGCGATGGCAAAAAAGTTATCATATTGAACATCATTTTGTTAGCCAAAGGAGGCACTCATATGAAGCGTTTGATCGCTCTCATGCTCACTCTGGTCATGGCTTTCAGCCTTGCCGCCACTGCTCAGGGTGAAGACCTGGCTGCAGCCGCTCAGGCTGTTATCGATGGCAAGACCTTCGAGCGTACCTACAATACCTATTTCTCCTCTTCCTACTCTTCCTTCAACTACTACAGCACCTCTTACGCCACCGTGCGCGAGATCGTTGCCAACTGTATTGACGGTCTGGTAGAGCCCGACATCTACGGCGTGTACGTTCCCTCTCTGGCTGAGGATTGGGACGTGAACGAAGATCAGACCGAATGGACCTTCAAGATTCGTCAGGGCCTGAAGTGGGTCGACCACACCGGCGCCGAGACCGAGTATGAGCTGACCGCTCAGGACTTCGTTGACGGCATCCGCTACATCGGCGATCCTCAGAACGATGCTTACTCCCTGCGCGTTGTACGCAACCTCATCTCCGGCCTGTACGATTACTACTGGCTGCTGGATGACATCGACTGCGGCCTGGTCACCGACCAGAAGCGCGAGGACGTTGTTGCCAAGTTTGACGAGATGGTCGGCGTGACCGCTCTGGACGAGTACACCGTTCAGTACAAGCTGGAAAACAGCGCTCCCTACTTCCTGAGCCTGATCGAAAGCAGCATGCTGATGCTGCCCGTTGAATACGATTACGCCATCGCTCTGGGCGATGACTTCGCTGTTGACAACGAGCACATGCTCTACTGCGGCGCTTACTACGTATCCAACTTCGAGCGCGACAAGGCCATCACCCTCAGCGCCAACACCCACTACTGGGATTACGACAAGATCACCCTGGATACCGTTGAGTACCAGATGATCCCCGACGGCACCACCTCTCTGGAGATGTACAAGCGCGGCGCCACCGACTACGCCAGCGTTGAGGCCGAAGCTTACGAGTCCCTGCTGGGCACCGAGTGGGAAGATAACCTGCTGCCCACCAGCCACTCCTTCTCCACCAACTACCTGTGGCTGGACTTCGCCGGCGACAACACCGAGTTCCGCACCTTCATTAACAACGAGAACTTCCGCAAGGCTCTGCTGTACTCCATGGACCGTGAAGTGCTGGCCAGCCTGCGCGAGCCCGTTGATCCTTCCCGCATCCTGCGCAACACCATCAACGCCGAAGGCGCTATCTACGACTCCAACGGCGTGGATTACACCGATTACAGCCCCCTGAAGGAAATCAAGGAAACCGATTTCAACAACCCCGAGCTGGCCCGCCAGTACATGGAAGCCGCCATCGCCGAGCTGTGCGATGACAAGGGCAACATCATCGGCGTAGAGCCCACCACCGTTGACTACCTGCCCGTATGCTCCTTCGACATCGACGGCAAGCTGCCCGTGACCATCTGCTACGTCGGCACCGACGATGAAGACGAGATCATCATGGCTCAGCTGTGCAAGGCCATGATCGAAGAATCCCTCGGCAAGGAAAACGTTGACTTCCAGATCCAGGCCTTCAGCGGCTGGACCTACGGCACCGTTGCC
>JAZKYW010000018.1:0-20375 GCA_045612325.1 Candidatus Limiplasma sp.
TTTGGTGCGCCCGGAAGATTGGTTTCTTTGTTTGGCTTTGTTTTCTTGTTTATGTGCAGTTACCATGCCCCCGCAGGGGTCCAGGGGTTTACCCCTGGTCGTTTTAAGGGGGATATGGGATTCCTAAGGGAGGTAAGGGGGGAAATCGAAATCCCCCCTCCTCCCTTAGGCCTTAGCGGAGCGGGTCTATAGCAGCACAAGCTGCTATAAAGAACACACAAAACATTCCCATAATACAACAATAAATACAAAAAAATCCCCCGCAAGGTGCAAATCCACACCTCGCGGGGGAAAAAGCTTTCTGTCAGCTTACTTGGCTTCCATCATGAAGGCATGATAAGCCTTGACAGCCTCGTACAGGTCAGCCTTGGAGATGACCTCAAGGGGCGCGTGCATGCTGAGCACGGCAACGCCGCTGTCGATGACTTCCATGCCGTACAGAGCGCAGATGTAAGCAATGGTGCCGCCGCCGCCTACATCCACCTTGCCAAGCTCGGCAGTCTGCCAGCAAACGTCATTGTCATCCATGATCTTGCGCAGACGGCCGATGAACTCAGCATTGGCGTCATTGCTGCCGCCCTTGCCGCCGCTGCCGGTGAACTTGTTGTAGCATACGCCGTGACCCAGAATAGCAGCGTTCTTCTTTTCAAAGGCAGCAGCATACAGGGGATCAAAGCCGGCGGATACGTCACAGCTGAGCATGCGGCTGGCAGCCAGCGCGCGGCGCAGAGCCAGATCAGAATAAACGGGGCTGGTCAGTGCCAGCAGTTCCGCCATGGCGTTTTCAAAATACATGGCGCGGGCACCGGTAGCGCCAACGGAGCCGATCTCTTCCTTATCGGTGAGCAGGCAGCAGCAGGTGCTTTCGGGCACTTCGGGCAGGCGCAGGATGGCCTCCAGAGCGGCAAAGGAGCATACGCGGTCGTCATGACCGTAGCCCAGCAGCATGGAGCGGTCAAGGCCGTAATCGCGGCACTTGTCGGCAGGCACGACTTCGATCTCGGCAGAGATCATATCTTCCTCTTCGATGTCGTACTTTTCCTTGAGGATGGAAAGCAGCATGGCCTTCACGGGCTCCTTCTCCTCACCTTCGAGGGGACGGCCGGCCATCATGATATCCAGACCTTCGCCGGTGATGACTTCGCTGGCCTTCTTGCCCAGCTGCTCACGGCTCAGGTGGATGAGCAGGTCGCTGATGCCCACAACGGGATCGTCGGCGTCCTCACCGATCACGATGTTGACAACGGTGCCGTCCTTCTTGGCGACAACGCCGTGCAGAGCCAGCGCGCGGGCCACCCAGTGGAACTTTTTGATGCCGCCGTAGTAGTGGGTATCGGCATAGGCAAACTCGGTATCTTCATAGAAGGGATTCTGCTTGATATCGATGCGGGGGCTGTCAACGTGCGCACCCACGATGTTGATGCCCTCGGTCAGGGGCGCCTTGCCGAGATGGAACAGCATGATGGCCTTGCCCATGCAGTTGACATATACCTTGTCGCCGGGCTTGAGGGGAGTGCCGGTCTTGATGGCATCCTTCAGGTCCACATAGCCGTTTTCACGGGCGATGGCAACGGTCTCGGTCACGCATTCACGCTCGGTCTTGCCGTTATCCAGATAATTGCGGTACTTCTTGCTTACGGCTTCCAGCTCATTGAGCTGAGCCTGGTCATACTTTTTCCATGCGTTGGGTCTTTCCATAATGAAAAACGCCTCCATTTCTTTACAGGTAAATACAGTGTATCACGATTTTTGCATTTGTTCAACGCTTGCATCGCGGCACGGCAGGGGATATAATGGAAGATGGTATAAACCGCTTATCAAATGCAGTAAATCACGCATGGCGTTCGTTGTTTATCTGTGAACGCGCATGCCTGTGTACGGAGGATCCATGCAGAGAGTCAAACCCAAATTTAACCGCGCGCAGGCTTTCGGCCTGCTGTTTGCCGCACTGGCAGTGCTTGGCCTTGGCATCTGGCTGATCACAGGGCTGTTTTCCCAAAAGCCTTCCACCAGCGTCAATGCCCATAAGCTGCCCTGCTCCTACAGCGAGACCATCCGCCCCTTCGGCGAAAACGTGCTGTACTACGATGGCATGAGCATCCACTGCATGTCCTCCACGGGCGGTGTGCGCTGGTCTTTCCCCATCGGCGCAAATGCCAGCTATGACTGCAACGATACCACCATCGCCGCGTGGATCGGCTCCACCATCTACATTCTGGACCAGAACGGCATCTCCAGCTACAACGACAACCTCAAATCCACCATTCAGTTTGCAAGGGTGGGCAAGCAGTACGTTGCCGCCGTTGTGGGTGCGGAAAACGCCCCGCGCCTGCTGGTCAAGGACCTGAGCGGCGCGCACATGGATGAGGAAAGCGACGCCTACAAAAACCTGATCATGCTGGATGTAGGCTTCTACGGCAATGCGGGCCAGTACATGTGGACGCTTGCCATGGACGTGTACGGCACCGCGCCCAACACGCTGTTCAACACCTTTGAAGTTGGCAAGATGAACACGGGCGAGGTAAGCCTTGGCGAATCCATCACATATGACGTTGTGTACGAAAACGGCATCCTGCGCGTGATCAACACCCGTCAGATGCGCGCCTTCAACGACCGCGGCACCGAGGACGCCACCAAGCAGGTGCTGGTATACGGCTGGTATCACCTTGACAGCGAAGTACCCGAGCGCGGCAATGCCTACATGCTGTTTGCCCCCACGGCGCAGACCGAAAACATGTACGACCTGCGCGAGCTTCGCCTCATCAACGGCACCGAGGACCGCCGCTACAGCCTGCCCGATAACTGCGTAGGCGCTGCCGTGTACAACAAAAACGTATTCGCCGTTTCTCCCTCCACGCTGTACCGCGTAGGCATGAATGAAAACCGCTTCACCGCCTACGAGCTGCCCATGGAGGCTCAGGCCACCCGCCTCATCGGTACCCTTACCAACGGCAAGGCCATCGTTGCCTGCGGCAATGATGTGTACGTCATCTCCCTGCCGATGGGCTCCACCGTGAAAAAATGACCGCATGACCAAAAGGAGGTCAGCTGTTGAACATTCTTGATATCATCATTCTTGTCATTCTGGCGCTGTGCACGCTGTTTGGCATGTACCGCGGATTCATCCAGTCGGTGCTCAATCTGGGCAGCGGATTGCTCTCGGTCATCGGGTCATTCTGGCTGTTTCCCAAGCTGAGCGATGTGGTAAGCACCAACACCGCCATCACCCGCTTCATCAGCACCTACACCGACTCCGGCAGCCTGCTGGGCGACCTTGACCTGAGCAGCCGCGCCGTGGCTGCCCTCAGCGAGCAGAACATTGCCCAGATCATTGAAAAAGCTGCACTTCCCGCGCCGCTGGATACTTTGCTTGCCCACAACCTTGCGCAGAAGGTTTTCACCCCCCTGGGCGACCTTGCCACCACCGTGGGCGACTACGTCAACCAGACCGTGCTTTCCGTCAGCATCAATGTGGCGTGCTTCCTGCTTTGCTTTCTGGTATGCTTTCTGGTAAGCACCATCCTCATCAACATGCTGCGCACGGTGTTCCGTTTTCCCGTGCTCAAGCAGCTGGACTGGCTGGCAGGCGGCGCATTCGGATTGCTCATCGGCGTGCTTCTGTGCTTTGTGGTGTTCACCATTCTGCCCCTTGCGGAAAGCGTGATGCCCATCCCCGAATTCAGCGTCATGGTCAGCGAAAGCGCGATGGCGCCGCTGTTCGCCAACGGCAATCTCATCATTTCCATCATGAACCGAAAACTGTAAACAAAAAAGAGCGTCCCGCAAAGGACGCTCTTTTTTTGATTTACAGCACGATATGCACCATGGTCTTTTCGGCCATTTCTTCGATGCTTACCCTGCCCACGCCGAAGATCTGCGTATCCAGCATGCCGTGCAAAGGCTCCAGCCAGTATGGCGGGATGGTATCCGCGCCCGCTCTCATGCCAAGGATCGAGCCGACCGTTGCGCCGTTGCAGTCGGTATCAAAGCCCTCCTGCACAGCCATGCAGATGGATAAAGCAAAGTCTCCGCAGCCGTAAAGCAGGGATGCGGCAACGATCATTGCATTGGGGATGGTGTGGCACCAGTCATGGGTGCTGTGCTCATTCCAGCGCTGACGGATGATGCCCATGCATTCTTCCTTGGAAAGACCGTTCTTCCATGCATCCACCACCTTGGCGATCGATCCATACAGCCTGGAGGTGCGGGGGACATACGCCATGCCCGCAAGGATGATCTTTTCGATATCGTTTTCCACAGCCGCCTGTGCGATCATGGCGGCAACGAACATCTCGCCGTAGATGCCGTTTTTGATATGGCTGATGCTGGCGTCGCGCCATGCCATCTCCGCAGCGGCGGCGGGGTCGCCGGGGTTGATGTAGCCGTAGTAATCCGCGCGAATTTGCGCGCCGATCCACTCGCGGTAGGGATTTTTGTATACAGCCGATTTGGGCGGACGGAAACCCATCACAAAATTGCGGAAAGCCACGCGCTCTGCCGTGCAGTAGGCGTACTTGGGCTGGCGCTCCACCCACGTCTGCGCCACTTGGTCGGGGGTGAAATCCCTGCCGAATTTGTCGATCATCACCTGCGCCATCACGGTGTAGTTGGTGTCGTCATCCGCGGGGGCGCATTCAACAGTATCTGCGTAGCAGCGGTCCTTGAATGCAAAAGCACTACGGTCAATGGCTTCCTGCGTGATATCGGTGGAAAGGATGTAGCGGTGCATGGGCCAGTTGCCGCTTTCCTTGAGTACGGGATGCAGCTCATTGGTGCGGATGCCCTCGATGGGCTTGCCCAGCAAACAGCCCACGATGCGGCCCAGCCATGCGCCGCGGATCTGCTGTTTCAGTTTTTCCACATCGATTTTGGCCTTTTCAGGGGCGTTTGCGCCCTTGCACAGGGCAAGGATGCCTGCAAGGTCGCTGGGCTCTTCATAGGCAAAATCAGCCTGTTGAGGGGCGTTCATCACCAGCTCAAACAGAAGGTCGCTCATGCGTGCCTTGACATCGGTATCGGGCATCTGCTGAACGGCATTGAACAGGTCGCGGTACTGTTCCACATCCAGCCCTTCTTCAAGGCTTTGGCGCAGTTCGATCATCAATTCTTTGGCGTAAAATTCCCACGACCCCAGCTTGTCATGGTCGGGCTTGAGCGTATTCCAATTCATCAAAGATATCTCCTTTTGCGTTTTTGGAGCTTTTTTGCAAATTTCGATGACGGAAAGCGTTTTCCTTCCTTAAAACAGAAAAAGGGGAACGGAAAAATCCGTTCCCTTTGATTTTATCTGACTCTGCCGCGCAGAAGGTCGGCATAGGCGCAGATGACGTTTTGCAGATTGTGCATGGTGCTTTGCTTGCAGGTCTTGCGCCAATATTCCTTGTAGAAATGGAAATTGTACTCAAGGTCGCTTGCAAGGGTATCGCCGTTGCGGTACTCCACGCCGTCCAGACCGTGGAAGTTGACGGCAAGGTAGAGGCCGATGTCATTGAACATGTGCATCGCGCCCGCATTGATGCAGATGGCCTGCAGAATGCCGCGCTTGTCCGCATCCAGCTGAGGAGCCATGGCCATCAGCTCATCCAGCACGCTGTGGATGGTCTCATACACCTCGGCGGTTTTGCCGATTTGCGGCAGCACTTCTTTCATCAGCACATCGCGCTTTTCGGGTTCTTTCTGCTCGATATAGCGGATGGTGTGACGCCAGTCCATGAGCGAAAGGCCGCTGAGCTTGGCAAAGGTGCTTACGAAGGTACCTTCCTTCTGCCCGTAGTGCAGGAAGGAGATGGCGCTGTTGAGCTCCTCAAAGCCGATCTCTTCGCTGTTCCAGCCGAAGGCCGCGCCGTAGAGGATGCCCGGCACGGAGAACTCGGGGTGGCAGATGTGACCGAAATCGCCCCAGTCGGTATTGAGCAGGCCGATGCAGCCGTACTGATGCGCATAGCTGCACATGAGGCGGATGTTGTGGTAGCTGTTTTCGATCAGCGGGATCCACTGGTCCCAGGTGCCAACGCCGGGGCAGGCGTACTGGGTAGCGCCCATTTCGGCAAGGGTCCTGATGGTGTCATCCTTCTGCTTGGGGCTGTATCCCCAGTTGAGGCAGATAACGCCCTCGGGGATGCGCTCGTAGGTCTCGGGGCTGGAGTAGATGATATCCCCCCAGAACTGCGGGGTCTTGCCCTGCTCGATGAGCCAGCGGCAAAGCTCGCTCACAAAGGCAACGTACTGCTCCTGCACGCCGCCGTTTTGCTCGGCATACTGCGCGCTGCGGCCCTTGCACAGGTCGAAGGTCTCATCACAGCAGATGTTGAACTTGCGGCTGGTAAACAGGGGCAAAAACTCGGAAATGAGCTTCTTGATAAACTTCATGGCGCAGGGATGCGATACGTTGATGGTGTGATGATTCATCACGTCATCGTAGCTGAAGGGCTGCTTTTCGCTGTCCTCCAACTCGCACAGGCAGCATGCAGTCTTGGTGGAAAGGATCTTGTACATATGCCCGAAGCTGGCAAGGCTGGGCACAAGGTCGATGTGGCGGGCGCGGCAGTAGGCGTCCAATTCCATGATGTCCTCGGCGGTCAGGGGCGTATCATCGCGCCATGCCTCGCTCAGGCCGTGGAAAAGGTACGTATGCTCCACATACAGCTGCCACTCGTTGATTTTGTAGCGGCACAACAGGTCAGCCGTTTCCTTCAGCGTTTCCAGCGTGGGCATGCGGCCGCGGGATACGTCCTGATAATAGCCGCGACAGGAAAGGTCGGGCCAGTCCTCCACCTCGATGCAGGGCAGGCAGCCGCCGTGATTCTGAATGTACTGACCAAAGGTCTGCACGCCGCTCAAAAGCGCCTCATCGCTGCCGGCATACAGCGCGGCCCTTTCGGGCGTGATGCTCAGCTTATAGCGATTTTTGGGCATGGAAGCGTCGATCTCAAGCACGATATCGGTGCTGTACGCCTTGCCGCGGATGATATTGAGCGTAAGGCCCGCGTATTTTTCCAGGTCCTTTTTCAGCATCTGCGCATACAAAAAAGCGCTCGGCTCGGTATTCACAAGAGCGATGTTTGCATAATAATGTACCGTAAAACGGCCTTCATGACGGGTGATGCTGTGCGGCTTTGGCAAAAATTCCATCCCACTCACTCCTTCAGAAAAAAGTTCACACCACATATGATTTATCAAAACAAGTTTCTGAACTCTTATTTATTATAGGCTTAAAACATTCGTGTTTCAAGACAGAAAAATCTTATATGGAGCGTTGTTTATATTTTGTTTTTACATTTTCCCGTAAACATTTGATTTGACGTGTCAGCCAAAAACAGATAAAATAGTATATAGAAAAAAATGGAGAAGCTTGGCCTGATATAAGGAGCACACAATGTCTTTTTCCTCTGACGTTAAAAATGAGCTGGCTGTAGTAAAGCCCGAAAAGAGCTGCTGCAGCTTAAGCGAGCTGTGCGGTTTGTATGCCACCATGGGCAGCCTGAGCCTTCTGGGCCGCGGCAAGGTCAATGTTCAGCTGACCAGTGAAAGCCTTGCGGTATGCCGCCGCGCATATACACTGCTTGTGCAGTCTTTGCACGTATCCCCGCAGATCCATTATGTCACCAACGCCCGTTTTGGCGGCACGCGCAAATGTGTTTTGACCCTCGGCCCCGTGCACACGCCCGCTTTGCTCAAGGCCCTTGGCATGATGGATGAAACAGGCACCCTCAAATCCACCACACCGCGCATGGGTCTTACCCGTCAGTGCTGCATGCGCGCATTCCTGCGCGGCATCATGCTGGGCGGCGGCACCATGTCCAACCCCGAGCAGAGCTACCATCTGGAATTGCCCTGCCGCGACAGCGATATTCAGGCCATGATGGCCAAGAGCATGCAGCGCATGGGTCTGCCCATCAAGCTGGGCGCAAGGCGCGAGCATACCTACCTTTATTTGAAACAATCTGAACAGATCGTCGCTTTTTTGACCGTCATCGGTGCGCATACTTCCGTTATGCAGATCGAGGATCTGCGAGTGAAAAAGCAGGTCATGGAAACCGTCAACCGCGCCATGAACTGCGACAACGCCAATCTGCAAAAGCAGATGGACGCCAGCACCGCGCAGGTGGAGGCCATCAGGCGCCTCAGAGACAGCGACCGCCTGTCAACGCTGCCTGCAGGCCTTCAGGAGATCGCCCTTGCAAGGCTCAATGCGCCCGATGCTTCTTTAACCGAGCTTGGTCAAATGCTTGACCCGCCCATCGGCAAAAGCGGCGTCAATCACCGCATGAGGCGTTTGATGACTTATCTGGATGAAGCGGAAGAAGCCTCTTCCGAAGAATGATACCCCGTAATGTAGGGGCGGATAGTATCCGCCCAATTACTTCCTTAAAGCAGCTTGTGTTGCTATAGGCCCGCTCCGCTAAGGCCTAAGGGAGGAGGGGGGATTTCGATTTCCCCCCTTACCTCCCTTAGGAATCCCATATCCCCCTTAAAACGACCAGGGGTAAACCCCTGGACCCCATTTGTAAGCGGCATACTTGGCTCATTACGATAATGTAGGGGCAGCTATCAGCCGCCCGCCCCTTCCCCTGCAAGGGGAAGGTGTCTGCGCAGCAGACGGATGGGGTGAAAGCCGCCCCGCAGGGCCTATGTGGCGGCAACGAAGGTACATCGCCGCCCTTGACAAACAGCAGGCAAATGGGGCTTGCGTTACGGCGAGGGCGACGGTGGGAATAAAATATCGACTGGTCATCGCCCTCGCCAAAGGGAGTGTACCATTTGCCTGCTTCGGTTTGTCAAGGGTACACTTCGTCGGCTATCGCGTACCGTTTTCGTTGGCTCAGGCTCGGGAAGGAATGTTTGCGGATGCTTCACAGATAGTTGTTCGGGTGACATATTCGTTTATGAAGAGCCGTCCCTACGATGTGTGTGCGAGTCGGGAGGCCCTCCGCCGACCGACGGCCTTTTCCAATCATCCAACAAGAAAGAAACCACCGCCAAGCGAGCCGAAGGTCGTTGTTTGACCTTCGGCGGTAAAGGTACACACAACTCAATGAAAATTACCCCCGCGCGAAGCGCGGAAATGGGTGCAGGGTCGAAGACCCTGCGAAAGGAGATAGAAAGATGATCAGGAAGGAAGTCAACCTGTCCAAACACATGCCCATCCAGAGAGAGATGGCCATGAACATCACCGGCGTTGCGGATAAGTTCGTCTCTACGCTTACGCTGGAGCATAAAGGCATCGTGCTCAATCTCAAAAGCATGATCGGTCTGCTCAGCCAATCCATCCCCAAGGATGGCATTATGACGCTGGTGGCAGACGGCGCAGACGAAGAAAAGGCCCTCAAAGCCGTGTGTGAAGTGATCGGCGAATAATCATGTTCCTTGTGGATTACAGGAAGGACAAAATGTGTCTTCATTCTTGAAAGCCTTGTAAAATAAGGGTTTTATTTTCCATGGTAAGTTTTCCACATCATGTGGGAACTATGGATAACGTGGAATTAGGATGAATTTTCACCCCTTTTGTCGAAGGGTTTTCCCTTGCTTTTGGCAGGAAATGAGCATGTGAAAATCGAAATGGTATGTGTTGCCCATTTCAAATGCCATATCCAAAGGCCGAAGTGTGAACTGAGGCATGGAAAACCACCCTGTTTATCCATAGGTTTTCCTGCGCTGTTTTTGAGGTGACATAAGGGTTTGAGGCACTTTTCCACAGTTTCCACATGCCCTACTACTACTATTAAATATATTCATCTACTACAGGTAAATCTATGGAGGTCTGAAGCTCATGAAATTCGAATGCTCCGCTCAGGAGCTGCACGCCGGCCTTGCTCACGTTACCCGTGCGCTGTCTTCCCGTCCTGCCATGCAGATTCTGGAAGGCGTTTTGATCCACGCCGAAGATAACGAGGTCGAGCTGCTCTGCTCCGACGGTTCCTTGTCCATCAAGTGCACCGTACCCGCGCAGGTAAGCCAGATGGGCGATGTTGTTTTGCCCGGCCGCCTGCTCACCGAGATCGTGCGCAAGCTGCCCGAAGGCACCGTTTCCTTCAATATGAATGAAAAGATGGTCGTCACCATCCGCTGCCAGCAGAGCCGCTCCACCATCACGGGCGCAAATCCCGACGAGTTCCCCCGCATGAAGGACCTCTACGGCACCCACGGCCTGCACTTCAACCAGAAAAAGCTGCGCGATATGATCGGCAAGGTCACCTTCGCCATCGCCCTGCAGGAAAGCCGTCAGGCGCTCACCGGCTGTCTGATGGAGATCACCAAAGACGAGCTTCGTCTGGTAGGTCTGGACGGTTTCCGTCTGGCCATGCAGCGCGCGCATGACAATTACGTTCTGCCCGAAGGCGTAGAAAAGATCAACGCCATCGTTCCCGGCCGCGTGATGAACGAGATCGCCCATATCATGAGCGACGAGGAAGAGGCCATGGCCACCTTCCATATCGACCGTACGCACATGATGGTGGTCATCGGCAATACCACGCTGGTCACCAGCCTGCTGGCGGGCGAGTACATCAACTACCGCCAGATCCTGCCCTCTGCCTGGATGACCCGCGTCACCGTCAAGCGCCGCGAGCTGCAGGACGCCATCGAGCGCGCCAGCCTCATGGCCAAGGAAGGCAAGAACAATCTCATCCGCATGAAGGCCAGCCAGAACAACCTGCGCATTACCTCCATGAGCGAACTGGGCGATGTGCTGGAAGAGCTGGACGCCCACCTCGAAGGCAACGACATCGAGATTGCCTTCAACGCCCGCTATATCAGCGATGTGATCAAGAACGTGGATGAAGATTGCTGCACCCTGTGCATGAACACCAACGTCAGCCCCTGCGTCATCTCTCCCATGGAGGGCGATGCTTACCTGTATCTGGTGCTGCCCGTTCGCGTGTACAACTGATTTTGATACACATCAAACGCCACGGACGATCATCCGTGGCGTTTGTAAGCGGCAGAAAGGGTTATTCCCTTCCCGAAGTGCTGCTTTCCAATGATCCTTCCATCATTGTTTTGAAAAAACATGATGACCATTCGGGGTATGACGTATTTCTTTACTTTCAAAAAATGGATTAATCAAAAAGAGCCGCTTTAAGCGGCTCTTTTGTTATCTGCGGCTGTAAATGCCGGTTTGGATCTCGCGGATAAAGGTGTTGATCATGGGTACTTCGGGCGCGGCGAGGCTGTTTTGAATGGCTTGGTCGCGGTCGTAATCCAGCTGGCGCATGCGGATCTCAAAAGGCGCGGGATCGGGGCCTTCTTCACCGCAGAGGATGGCGTAGCAGCATTTGGGAATGCCGATGCCGTTGCCCACCGAGCCGGTATTGACGAACAGGCCGTTTGGCATGGTGCGCATGGCCTGCTTGTGCGCATCCGCATAGATGACCACGTCATAGCGCCCGCCGTTTCCGTCATCAAAGAAGGGCATGATGTCCGCTTCCGTCCAGCCAACGGTGATCAGCTTTTCCATCACGGGGCGGCCGTGGAAAAAACGGATGCGGCGGCCGCTCATCATCATTTCGTGCTCAAGGGGAAGATTGCGCAGCTTGTCAAGACGCTCTTCTCCAAGCTGGTCCCAGTAAAAAATATCTTTGGGAAATTCCTTGTTGGCTACGCCAAAGTCCCAGTTGCCGCCAAGGATGAGGTCGCAGTTTTTCTCGGCCCAGTCAAAAGTAAAGCGGCTGTCGGGGCCTTTGCCAACGGTATCGCCAAGGCAGAAAATTTTGTCGGGCTTGATAAAGGCAAGGTCTTTTTCCAGTGCCTCCACAGCAGGGCGGTTGCCGTGCAGGTCGGCAATGAGGGCGATTTGCATGGGATGTCCTCCTTGAACAAAGCGTACAAAAACAGTATACCACATGCCGCAGGGCTGTGCTATACTGTAAGGCAGCAAATGAAAGGGAGGCAAACATCATGCCTGTGCATTCGGTGGTCATTGAAAATGAACAGCAGGGCAAAAGCATCCGCTCGGTGGCTTTGAGCGTTTTGGGCATGAGCAGCTCCCAATTCAAGCGCGCCAAGTTTCAGGGGTATCTGAAACTGGATGATGAAAAGGTCACGGCGGATGTAAGGGTCGCATCAGGGCAAAGGCTGGAGATTTTTGTGCCCGAGAAAACCGTTTCGCAGCCTTCTGCCGTCAAAATTCCCGTTCATATCTTATATGAAGATGATTCTTTTTGGGTCATCGATAAGCCCGCGCCGCTGCCCAGCGCGCCCAGCGCATCGCAGGATACGCCCACGCTGGAAAATGCGCTGTATCATCATTTGGGTTGTCCCGAAGGGTTTGTGTATCGGCCCGTCAACCGTCTGGACAAAGGCACCAGCGGGCTGATGCTGGTTGCCAAAGACGCGCACAGCCAGTATCTGCTTCAACAAATCCTGCACACGGATGATTTTATCCGCGAGTATCTGGCGGTGGTGGACGGCACCCTTGAAAAGGATGAAGGCGTGGTCGATGCGCCCATCGGCAAGGCAGACGGCGCGACCGTGCGCCGCGAGGTGCGCCCCGACGGCAAGGAAGCGCGTACCTTCTACCAAGTGATTCAAAAAGGCAGCCGCAGCCTTGTGCATCTAAAACTGGATACAGGGCGTACGCATCAGATTCGTGTGCATATGTCGTATCTCGGCTGTCCCGTGACGGGGGATTTTCTCTACGGCACTGAAATCGAATCCCTGCCCGGGCGTTTTGCGCTGCACAGCGCATGGGTGCATATCAAGCATCCCGTAACGGGGGAAAGGCTTACCTTTGAAAGCCCTCTGCCTGATGCGCTTGCCGGTCTGCTTTAAACTGTAAGATTCATGAAACGTTCACAGTAGTTCTCTTGACGCATTCAAATTGCATGGATATACTGAGAATGAATTGTTGTATTGCTAACTTTACAGGAGGATGACCGACGATGGAACAACGTTTGATCGGCAAAGAGCTTCATAAACTCAACAATGCCATTCGCCGTCACTTGTGCAAAAACACATCCGCTCTCAAGGCGGGGGATGAAATCACAGGCACCAACCTGCGCATCATCCGTTTTCTCAAAAGCAACGAGCACCGCGATATTTATCAGAAGGATGTGGAAAAGGAATTTGGCATCACCCGTTCCACGGCTTCCCGCGTGCTGGTTTTGATGGAGGAAAAGGACCTTGTGCACCGCGCAGGCGTTGAGCACGATGCAAGGCTGAAAAAGCTGACTTTGACCGAGCGTTCCGCCCGCATGGGCGAAAGCATGCAGCGTGTGGGCGAACAGACCGATGCAAAGCTGCTGGAAGGCTTTACCGAGGAAGAAAAAAAGGTCCTGTTTGGTTTTATCGATCGCATGGTCGATAACCTCGGCAGGGATTGATCATTACTTCACGCAAGGAGGCACCTACACCCAATGATCAGAAAACTCTTGCGCAGCGTGCGCGAATTCAAGGTACCCACCATCAAGGCGCCTGTGTATATCTCGTTGGAAGTGATCATGGAATGCATCATTCCTTTGATCATGGCCAACATGATCGATAACGGCATCATGAAGGGCGAAATGCCCGTCATTCTCAAGATGGGTCTTTTGCTGTTTTTGTGCAGCGTGGCATCGCTCATCTTCGGCGTGCTCAGCGGACGCAACGCCGCCACCGCTTCCGCGGGCTTTGCCCGCAACCTGCGCAAGGATATGTTTGACCGCGTGCAGGGCTTCTCCTTTGCCAACATCGACAAGTACTCCACCGGCGGCCTTGTCACCCGACTGACCACCGACGTGAGCCATGTGCAGAACGCCTTCCAGATGGTCATCCGCATCGCGGTGCGTTCTCCCTTCATGCTCATTTTCTCCCTTGCGGCGGCTTTCAGCATCGAGCCCAAGCTGTGCTTCATCTTTGTGGTGTTCGTGCCTGTGCTGGCCATCGGCCTTGCCATCATCACCCGCTGCGCGCACGGCAAGTTCATCCAGATGTTCAAGCGCTTTGACAAGCTGAACACCGTTGTGCAGGAAAACCTGCGCGGCATCCGCGTGGTCAAGGCCTTCGTGCGTGAGGATTACGAAGAAAACAAGTTCAAAAACGCTTCCGGAGAGATTTTTGATCTGTCCACCGCTGCCGAAAAGATCATCGCTTTCAACCAGCCCCTGATGCAGTTCTGCGTGTACGGCTGTATGATTTTGATCAGCTGGCTTGGCGCCAAGGCCGTTGTTGCCTGCGGCGGCGATGCTGCGCTGGGCCTGTCCACGGGCGAGCTGACCAGCCTGTTTACCTACACCACGCAGATCTTGTCCAGCCTGATGATGCTTTCTATGATCTTTGTTATGCTCGTTATCTCCCGCGCCGCTGCCGAGCGCATCACCGAGCTGCTGGACGAACAGAGCGACATTGTAAGCCCCGAAAACGCCGTGATGGAAGTCAAGGACGGCAGCGTTGAATTTGACAACGTGCTCTTCCGCTACAACCGCACTGCCGAAAAGCCCGTGCTTAACCATGTGAACCTGTGCTTTGAAAGCGGTCAGACCATCGGCATTTTGGGCGGCACGGGCAGCAGTAAATCCAGCCTTGTGCAGCTCATCCCGCGCCTGTATGACGCCACCGAAGGCAGCGTCAAGGTCGGCGGCGTGGACGTAAAGAACTACGACCTCACCGCACTGCGCGACGCCGTAAGCTTTGTGCTTCAAAAGAACGTGCTGTTCTCCGGCTCCATCAAGGATAACCTGCGCTGGGGCAACGAGCATGCCACCGATGAAGAAATGATCCACGCCTGCCAGCTTGCACAGGCGGACAGCTTCATCCGGACCTTCCCCGACAAGTACGATACCCACATCGAGCAGGGCGGCAGCAATGTATCCGGCGGTCAGAAGCAGCGTCTGTGCATCGCCCGCGCGCTGCTCAAAAAGCCCAAGGTACTCATTCTGGACGACTCCACCAGCGCCGTTGATACCGCTACCGATGCGCTCATCCGCAAGGCGTTCCGTGAGGAGATCCCCAACGTGACCAAGATCATCATCGCCCAGCGCGTAGCCAGCGTGATGGATGCTGACCAGATCGTTGTTCTGGATGCGGGCGAAGTAAGCGCTGTGGGCAGCCATGAAGAACTGCTCAAGACCAGCCAGATCTACCGCGAAGTATACGAAAGCCAGATGAAAGGCGGTGAGGACGAATGATGAAGGGACCCGGCCCCAGAGGCCCTCGCGGCGATATGCGCCGCGTAAAGGACGCAAAGGGCACCATCGCGCGCCTCATGACCTATGTCGGCAAGTATAAGCTGCGCCTCATTCTGGTGATGCTGTGCATCATCGGCAACTCGGTCGCCAGCGTTATGAGCTCCTCTTTCATCCGCACTTTGATCGATGATCATGTCACCCCCATGATCGGCGCTGCCAATCCCGAATTTATCGGCCTTGCCTACGCGCTCATGCGCATGGCTTGCATCTACCTTGTGGGCATGCTGTGCGGCTTTGCCTACAACCGCATCATGGTAAGCGTATCCCAGGGCGTGCTCAAGAAAGTGCGCGATGACATGTTTGCCCACATGCAGACCCTGCCCATCAAGTACTTTGATACCCACGCCTACGGCGAGGTCATGAGCCACTACACCAACGATACCGATACGCTGCGCATGCTCATTTCCCAGTCGCTGCCCAGCGTGTTTGCCTCCATCATTTCCATTACTTCTGTCTTTGTAGCCATGATCAGCCAGAGCGTATGGCTCACCCTGTTCGTGATGCTCTTTACGGTGCTCATCATGTTTGTCACCGGCAAGGTAGGCGCGCAGAGCGGCAAGTTCTTCGTCAAGCAGCAGCAGTCCATCGCTGCCGTCAACGGCTACATCGAGGAAATGATCAACGGTCAGAAGGTGGTCAAGGTTTTCAACCACGAGGATAAGACCGTGGAAGAGTTCGACCGCCGCAATGACGAGCTGTGCCGCAACGCCACCAGCGCCAACCAGTTCGCCAACATCATGGGCCCCATCAACAACAACCTCGGTCACATCCTGTATGTGCTGCTGGCCATCTTTGGCGCCATGCTTTCCATCTTTGAAGTACCCAACCTCAGCCTCTCCGCCGGCTTTGGCGGCGTGGTCACGCTGGGTATGATCGCATCCTTCCTCACGCTGAGCCGCTCCTTCGTTATGCCCATCTCGCAGGTATCCCAGCAGCTGGCTAGCGTGATGATGGCGCTTGCAGGCGCGGAGCGCATCTTCACCATGATGGATGAAGCCTCCGAAGCTGATGACGGCTATGTTACCCTCGTCAACGCCGAGCGTCTGCCCGATGGCAGCGTGACCGAGACCGACAAGCGCACCGGCATCTGGGCGTGGAAGCATCCCCATCAGGATGGCACGCTCACCTACACCGAGCTCAAGGGCGATATCGTGCTTACTGAGGTGGATTTCGGCTATGTGCCCGAAAAGACCGTCCTGCACGATGTCTCCATCTACGCGCGCCCCGGCGAAAAGATCGCTTTCGTAGGCGCAACCGGTGCGGGCAAGACCACCATCACCAACCTCATCAACCGCTTTTACGATATTGCTGACGGCAAGATCCGCTATGACGGCATCAACATCAACAAGATCAAAAAGGCCGACCTGCGCCGCTCCCTCGGTGTGGTTTTGCAGGATGTCAACCTCTTTACCGGCACCGTGATGGAAAACCTGCGCTACGGCAACCTGCAGGCCACCGATGAAGAGTGCATTGCCGCCGCGAAGCTCGCCGGCGCGGACAGCTTCATCCGTATGCTGCCCGAGGGATACAATACCGTGCTCACGGGTGACGGCAGCGGACTCAGTCAGGGTCAGCGCCAGCTTATCTCCATCGCCCGTGCCGCCGTTGCCGACCCGCCCGTGATGATCCTTGACGAGGCGACCTCCTCCATCGACACCCGTACCGAGGCCATCGTACAGCGCGGTATGGATGCGCTCATGAAGGGACGCACCGTATTTGTCATCGCGCACCGTTTGTCCACCGTGCGCAACTCGGATGCCATCATGGTGCTTGACCATGGCCGCATCATCGAGCGCGGCAACCACAAGACCCTCATCGAGCAGAAGGGCACCTACTACAATCTGTACACGGGTGCTTTCGAGCTGGAATAAGATCATAAAAAAAACCCCCGTCTTTGTGTAAGACGGGGGTTTTTATGTGGGATGATAATGTAGGGGCGGAGAGTATCCGCCCGCTTACCTCCTTGAAGCAGCTTGTGTTGCTATAGGCCCGCTCCGCTAGGGCCTAAGGGAGGAGGGGGGATTTCGATTTCCCCCCTTACCTCCCTTAGGGATCCCATATCCCCCTTAAAACGACCAAGGGCTACGCCCCTGGACCCCATTAGTGAGCAGCAAGTTTTAACTCCTCACGATAATGTAGGGGCGGCTATCAGCCGCCCGCCCCTTCCCCTTTAAGGGGAAGGTGTCTGCGCAGCAGACGGAAGGGATGAAAGCCGCCCCGCAGGGCCTGTGTGGCGGCAACGAAGGTACATCGCCGCCCTTGACAAACAGCAGACAAATGGGGCCTGTGTCACGGCGAGGGCGACGGTGGGAATGGATGAGGAAGATGTCATCGCCCTCGCCAAGGGAAGTGTACCATTTGCCTGCTTCGGTTTGTCAAGGGTACACTTCGTCGGCTATCGCGTACCGTTTTCGTTGGCTCAGGCTCCGGAAGGAATGTTTGAAGGGTAACCAACGCGCCAGGCGAGCCGAAGGTCGTTGTTTGACCTTCGGCGGTAAAGGTACGCACAAGCATAAAAAAAAACCACCCCCGCGCCGCAGGCGCGGAGATGGAGTCCAGAGGTACTACCTCTGGATGACGCTGTCTTCGCCGCACAGGGCGCAGAAGGCGTCGAGGATGTCGGTGGAGGCGTCTACCCAGTAATCTCGGCTCATGAGCAGGGCGATGCCTTCGGATTGGATTTTGACGTACACAGGCACATTGCCCGGGGAGGTCTGGCAGATCTCCTTGACGGTATCCATGCCGCTGCGGTCGGGGATGCGCAGATAGAGCTTGCGGGCGGATTGCTTGGCAAGCTGCGCATCGGACAGGCGCGGCTGGGGCGGTGCGGGCTTTTTGGGGGATGCGGAATCCTGCGCGGCCTGCTGACGCTCCTGCTTCACGCGCTGATTCATCTGCGCCTGCCCGCGGGCTTCGGTCATGACGTCCTTGGCGTTTTTGGTGCGCAGCTGGGCGTTTTGCCTGTCGAGGGGACGGATGCTGTCAACGATGAGCTTGGGCTCTTCCTCCTCGCGGAAATTGAGACGGCCTTCGATGATGACCATGGTATCCGCCTCCAGCATGAAGGCGTAGCGGTCGTACAGCTTCGGGAAGACAAGGCCTTCGATTTGGCCTGTCAGGTCCTCCAGCTCAAACATGCCCATCATCTGTCCCTTGCGGGTCATTTTGTTGCGCGCGGAAATGAGGATGCCGCCCATGGTGACCTGCACGCCGTCATAGGGCAGGCCGTCATCGGTGAGGGCCATCTCCTGCACATCGGCAACGGAGGTAAAGCCCGTGCGCAGAAGGTCGGCCACTTCATCCAGGGGATGACCGCTGATGTATACGCCCGTCATTTCACGCTCCATGCTCAGGCGGTACTTGAGCGGGAAGGGCGGTACATCGGGCATGTTGTACATGCCCATCACGTCGGTATCTGGCGGCATGCCGATGTCAAACAGGCTCATCTGACCTGCCACATTGGTGCGTCGCTTGTTGGCAATGTCATCCATGCTGGATTCAAAGATCTGGATCAGCTGATTGCGGTGATGGGGCGTGGAGTCGAATGCGCCCGCCTTGATCAGGCTTTCCACGGTGCGCTTGTTGAGCGTATCGCCTGCGCAGCGCTCCACAAAATCAAAGAGGGTTTCGTAGGGGCCGTTTTGGCGTTCTTTGACGATGATGTTCACCGCGCCGTGACCCACGTTTTTGATGCCGCCAAGACCGAAGCGGATGCCCGTGCGCCCGTCATCCGCCCTGTCAACACTGAAGGGCCATACGGACTTGTTTACATCCGGCGGAAGGATGGGGATGTTGTTCTGTCGGCAGTACTGGATGTACCCCGCGATCTTGGGGGTGTTGTCGAGCATGCTGTTCATCAGCGCAGCCATAAAGGGCACGGGATGATGCAGCTTCAGCCATGCCGTCTGCACGGCGACCATGGCATAGGCCGCGGCGTGGCTCTTGTTGAAGGCGTAGGATGCGAACGCGCTCATTTCATCGTAGATCTTGCCTGCGGCTTCTTCGCTGATGCCGCGGCGCAGACAGCCATCCACGATGACGCTGCCGTTTTCGTCCGTGATGCCGTGAATAAAGTATTCGCGCTCCTGCGCCATCACGTCATGCTTTTTCTTGGCCATGGCGCGGCGCATGAGGTCGCTGCGGCCGAGGGAGTAGCCCGCAAGGTCGCGCACAATTTGCATGACCTGCTCCTGATACACCATGCAGCCGTAGGTAACATCCAGAATGGGCTTGAGCTGCGGCGTGATGTACTTGACCGTGGCGGGATTTTCCTTGCCGCGGATGTAGCGGGGGATGGATTCCATGGGGCCGGGGCGGTAGAGAGAGATGGCGGCGATGATATCTTCAAAGCAGGCGGGCTTCATGGCCTGCAGGAAGTTGCGCATGCCGCCGGATTCCAGCTGGAACACACCGTCCGTATCACCCGAGGAGATCATTTTGTACACGCCGGGGTCATCCATGGGGATGTCTTCGGGCGTCATGTGAATGCCGTTCTTTTTGAGCTCATCCAGCGTGTCGCGGATCACGGTGAGCGTGCGCAGACCGAGAAAGTCCATCTTGAGCAGGCCCAGACGTTCCAGCGTACCCATGGGGTACTGCGTGGTGATGACTTCATCATTGGTCTGCAAAGGCACGTATTCCATGGCGGGTCTGGCGGTGATGAGCACGCCCGCGGCATGGGTGCTGGCATGGCGCGGCATGCCCTCAAGGGTGCGGCTCATATCGTAGAGGCGCTGGTTTTGCGGGTCGCCAAGCACAAGGTCGTGCAGCTGGCTGGAGGTATGGAACGCTTTTTCAAGCGTCATGTCCAGAGAGAAGGGGATGGCCTTTGCCACCTGATCCACCTGCGCGTAGCTCATGCCCAGCACGCGGCCTACATCGCGCACGACGGCCTTGGCCTTCATGGTACCGAAGGTGATGATCTGGCTTACATGGTCGTGACCGTACTTGCGGGCAACGTAGTCAATGACCTCCTGACGGCGCTCGTAGCAGAAGTCGATGTCAAGGTCGGGCATGGACATGCGCTCGGGGTTGAGAAAACGCTCAAACAGCAGGTTGTACTTGAGGGGGTCAAGCATGGTGATGTACAGGGTGTAGGCAACGATGCTGCCTGCACCGCTGCCTCGTCCCGGGCCTACCATGATGCCGTTTTTCTTGGCGTAGTGGATGAAATCCCACACAATGAGGAAGTAATCCACATACCCCATGCGGTGG
>JAZKYW010000019.1:0-2184 GCA_045612325.1 Candidatus Limiplasma sp.
CTCCTTTCCTGCTGTGAATGCACCAATTGTATCACACAACTTTGTATTTGTCATCGCGCCGTTTCGGTGTTACAATACACTTATCACACACGGAGGATGTTTGGATGGCTGTTTGCTATATCGTGGGCGCAGGTGAATTTACCGCAAGAGGGCTTTGTCCCCAGCAGGGCGATTTTGTCATTGCTGCGGATGGCGGCCTGCGCGCTTTGGAAAGCCTTGGGCTAAAGCCTGACCTGCTTATCGGCGACCTCGATTCTTTGGGCACCTATCCCCTGCCCAAAGATGTTCCGCTGGAAAAGCATCCCGTAGAGAAGGATGATACCGATACAGGCATTGCGCTTGCGCAGGGATTTGCCATGGGTTACCGCGCCTTTGCGCTGTACGGCTGCGCCGGCGGTCGCATCGACCATCTGCTGGCCAATTTTCAGAGCATGGCACGGTACAGCAAGCTCGGTACGGATGTTCGTCTCGTTGCGCCTGAGTATGACGCATACGCCCTGACCAATCAAACCTTCACACTGCCCGAACGTAAAAGCGGCACGACCGTAAGCGTCTTTTGCCACGGCGACAAAGCCGAAGGCGTAACGCTGCGAGGTCTCTATTATCCTCTGGAGGATTACACCCTCACCTGCGACCATCCTCTGGGTGTGAGCAATCAGCACATCGAAGATGTCGCCCGGATAAGCGTAAAAAACGGAACATTGATCGTTATTCAGTATCTGGATGCGTAAAAAAGCCAAGCCTGCCCCAAAGCGCAGGCTTGCTTTTTATTTGATCAGCCCTCCATGAAAACGGCACTCATATACCATCTCCGTTTGGTCCCATATTTCCTCCGTGCCTTCAAACCATGTAAAATCTCCATTCACTTTACAGCGGTAGATAAATTCATCGGAACAGTACATTTCAGACCCACGATACGGCATTTGAGGATTCGCCTCAAGCAATGCAGCCTTTAGAAAACTGCTGCAGAAATTGTCCTTGAGCACTCTGCCGCAGTAGTTCATGGCGTATACAGCGCGACCGTTTTTCCATATGGCTTCCTGACCGGCAAAGCTTTCCGAGCCGACATAGGTATCGTGGTACACAAATTCATCTTCCGCATATCTGTAATCGCGTGAAGCTTCTCTTGTGGACTGCACCCGATTGCAGCCCGCAGCATATGTACACCGATTGGCTTTTAGTCTGAAGTCAATCAGCTCCTTTATTTCAGTCGGCACGCCATCCTGCGGCAACGCTGTGCAATCCTGCTCCCTGACCAGATAATCAATGCTCACCTGCATCAAATCACTCAGGCAAAGCAGATTTTGTATATCCGGATAGGCCGTGCCCGTCTCCCATTTTGCCACCGCCTGCCGCGATACGTTCAGCGCATATGCCAACGCTTCCTGCGACAAGCCTTTGCTCTTTCGCCACATCTGCAGTTTTTGCGAAAATAACACTTTCATCCCTCCCCTGCCAACATATCAAAAATCACTCAGTTTGTCACCCGCCCTTGGATTGCAAAAGCGCAACCGCTGGCTGCATAGCAAAAAGCCCCGAACAAAGCGTTCGGGGCTTTTGCCATTAACAGCGAAATGATCTCTTACTTGAAGTACTTCACGCCGCCTTCAAAGATGGGCTGGAAGCGGTTGCCTTCCACGTTCTTGTACAGGTCAATGCCAGCGCGTTCGCTGTGACCCATCTTGCCAAGCACGCGGCCATCGGGGCTGGTGATGCCTTCGATGGCGATCACGCTGCCGTTGGGGTTGTAGCGCAGATCCATGGTGGGATCGCCCTGCATATCCACATACTGGGTAGCGATCTGACCGTTCTGCTTAAGCATAGCCAGCACATCGTCGTTAGCCACGAAGCGGCCTTCGCCGTGGGAGATGGCGATGTTGTGGATGTCGCCTGCTTCGCACAGCTGCAGCCAGGGGCTCTTGTTGCTGGCGATGCGGGTGCGTACCAGCATGCTCTGGTGGCGGCCGATGGTATTGAAGGTCAGGGTGGGGCACTTGTCATCGGTATCGATGATCTCGCCGTAGGGCACCAGACCCAGCTTGACCAGCGCCTGGAAGCCGTTGCAGATACCCAGCATCAGGCCGTCGCGGTTCTTGAGCAGCTCATGCACGGCATCCTTCATCTTGGGGTTGCGGAAGAAGGCAGTGATGAACTTGGCGGAACCGTCGGGCTCGTCGCCGCCGG
>JAZKYW010000020.1:0-2526 GCA_045612325.1 Candidatus Limiplasma sp.
GGCCTCCGACTTCCAAGTGGCTGTTCTCGGTTGCGCCGGAGCAGATTGAGGTGATCGTGCATCCGCAGAGCGTGATTCACTCCGGCGTGGAATTTGCCGACGGCGCGCTGATTGCGCAGCTGGGCACGCCCGATATGAAGCTGCCCATCCTCTACGCCATGAGCTACCCCGAGCGCCTGCCCACCGGCGGCGACAGGCTTGACCTGTTCAAGCTGGCAGGTCTTACCTTTGAACGCCCCGATGAGGAGCGCTTCCCCTCCATCCGTCTGAGCCGCGAGTGTATGCTGGCAGGCGGCGCGGCGGGCTGCGTGCTCAATGCCGCCAACGAGGTGGCTGTGGGCCGTCTGCTCACTGCACCCGAAAGCGCGCCCATGCCCGTGGGTCATATCTTTGACGTGGTGGAAGAGACCCTGCAGCGCGTAGGTCATCTGCCCGCCAGCACCCTCGAGGAAGTGCTGGAAGCTGACCGCCGTGCCCGCGAGGTCGCCTCCGCCTGCCTGCAGCGTTTGGGCTGAGGCATCCATCAACCCTGAAAGGAACAAACCATGACCATTTTCTATGTGCTTCTCGCCCTTATTTTGCTGGGCGTACTGATCACCGTTCACGAGTTCGGCCATTTTGCCTCTGCCCGTCTGTGCGGTATTCCCGTCAAGGAGTACTCCATCGGTTTCGGCCCCAAGCTCATCCAGTGGAAGAGCAAAAAGCACGAGACCCTTTTCTCCATCCGTCCCATTCCGCTGGGCGGCTACTGCATGTTCTACGGCGATACGGATGACGACCCCGACGGCACCAAAATGAAAGATGATCCCCGCAACTACAACAACGCACCCGTGTGGAAGCGCATGCTGAGCGTTGTAAGCGGCCCGCTGATGAACTTTGTGCTGGCGTTTTTGGTTGCCGTAGTGCTGTTTACCGCTTACGGCGGCGTTGCCACCACGCCCTTCATTTCGCAGGTAACGGCCGACCTGCCTGCCGCTCAGGCGGGGCTGCAGCCGGGCGATATCTTTGTCAGCGTGCGCGGACAGGACATGTCCGCCCTGACCCCCACAGACGTGAGCAATGCCATCGGCGATCTTTCCGACGGGCTGGCGGTTGACCTGACCGTACTGCGTGGGGAAGAACAGCTGGATTTTTCCATCCAGCCCTATTATGACGAAGCCGAAGGCCGATACATGATCGGCATCACCATCCAGCAGGGATACAGCGACATGCCCGCATCGATGGTGCTTCCTGCCGCGTGGGATATGTGCACCGAAGCAGGCACGCTCATTCTGGATGCACTGGGCAAAATGGTCACCACAGGCGAAGGCCTTGACCAGACCGCAGGCCCTGTGGGCATCGTGCAGCTGGTAGCCGAAGAAACGCAGCGCGGCGGTCTGGAGATCTACCTGTACCTCACGGTCATCATCTCCATCAACCTTGGTCTGATGAACCTGCTGCCCATTCCCGCCCTTGACGGCAGCCGCCTCATCTTCATGATCATCGAAGCCATCCGCCGCAAGCCCGTGAGCCAGAAGGTGGAAAGCATCATCCACCTGTGCGGCTATGCCTTCCTGCTGCTGCTCATGCTGGTATTCACCTTTAAGGATGTATGGAGGATCTTTCAGTAGATCGATCTGCATACGAAAAAGCCCGCTCGTACTGAGCGGGCTTTTTGATATGGTCAAAATTCAGGGGCAAGCGTTGAGTCTTCCCTCATCCCTCTGCTGCGCATGGCGAATGTTACGGTACATTTGCTCACAGCAGGTGCCCTTTGTTATTCGAGGCTCTCGCCGCGGTCGAGCGCGTCGATCTGGCCTACGCGGCGGGCGTGACGCTCGCCTTCAAACGTGGTCATCAGCCAGGTGCGAACGATGTCCTTGGCAAGTTCGGTGCCGACAACGCGGGCGCCGAGGGCCAGCATGTTGGCATTGTTGTGCAGGCGGCTCATCTTGGCGGAGTAGGTATCGGTGCAGCATACGCAGCGGATGCCGTGTACCTTGCCGGCAGCCATGCTGATGCCTACGCCGGTGCCGCACAGCACGATGCCGCGGTCACACTTGCCGCTGGCAACGGCGTTGGCAGCGCGGGCGCCGTATACGGGGTAATCCACACTCTCGTGGCTGTAAGTGCCAAAGTCGCAATAGTCAAAGCCCAGTTCATCCAGCACAGCGATGACAGCGGGCTTCAGGTCGATACCGGCGTGGTCACATGCGATAGCAATCATTGGAAAAGTTCCTCCTTCGTGTATAACAGGTGCTTTGATTATACCATGCTTCTGCGCGCGGGGCAATGCATCATTTGTACTCAAATGGGGCATGATGATGGCATCAAGCAAAAAGGAGCACGCCATGAACCGATCTTTCCGTCCGACGCTTGCGCTGCTGTTGGCGCTTGCCGTGCTGGGCTGCGCCGCCGTGATGCTGATGCCATCCCCCGCGGCGGATATGCCTCCGGCGCAGGATACAGGCGCAGCTGAAAACATCACCCCCGAAGAAGGCTGCGAACTGCTGCAGACGCTTGCCTACACCCGCTGCGGGCACAGCG
>JAZKYW010000021.1:0-9462 GCA_045612325.1 Candidatus Limiplasma sp.
CAAGGGCTTCGCCCTTGAGAATCCCGTGTTTTGCCCACGCTTCGCGCGGGCAAAGTGAAAATATAGCAAGGAGAATCCTCATGAGCGAATTCACTCCCGAAACCGCAACTGTTGAGAGCGAAGTGACTGCCAAAGTCGAAACCGCAGCAGTTGAACCCGAAGTGACCCCCGAGCCCGAAACGGCGCCCGAAGCTGCTCCCGCACCCAAGACGGTGGATGTGGAAGCGCTGGTCAAAAAATTCGTCAGCAGCCTCACCATCCGTCATGCGCTGTTTGGCCTGCTGTGGCTCATCTTCTGCCTCGTGCGCTTCAACTTCGCAACCCTTCTTCTTACGTTCATCCCCATGCTGCTTCTGATGGTTTTTGACGAAAAGAAGATGGAAACGCCCAAGCTGGTCACCGCCGCTTTGCTGGTAGGTATTCTGGTGGGCAGCTACCGCTACAACTTCTACAACTTCAAGTATTTCCTGCAGTTCGTTCTGATCGCCGCGCTCAGTTCTCTGCCGCTGCTTCACTGCTTCCTGAAGGAACGTTTCAACACCTGGGTTTGGGTAGCAACGCCCGTTGCGGCTTATCTGCTGCTGTACGTATTTGGCATCAAGCTGTCGGCCTTCTTCCTGCTGTACTCCGTGTACTTTGCCAAAGGCCTGTACCTCGACCGTCTGCTCACGAGCATCAACATCGATACCTCCAAGATCGATACGTCCAGGATCAACATTCAAATGCCCGCGCCTTCTTCCAACAAATATCCCTATCTGGCTGAATACAAGAAAAACATGAAAAATAAGAATAAGTGAGGTACTTGTATGTTTACTAACATTGGCGGAAAAATCAAAACCACTGCTGCTGTCTGCTGCTGGATCGTGATCATTGCTTCTGTGATCAGCGGTATTGCCATGATGGCCAACGATATGGTCGCTGAAGGCCTGATCGTCATCGTTGCCGGTTCCCTGAGCGGCTGGATCAGCTCCTTCGTGCTGTACGGCTTTGGCGAGCTGATCGAAAACTCCTCCATCATCGCCAACCTGATGGCCAAGCAGGATGCCGAAAAGAGCAAGCTTTGATCAACCGATCACAAAAACATCCTCTGCAATATGCGGAGGATGTTTTTTGATGCAGAAACAACTGAAGGCATTACCGTGCTGCCGGCAAGCGAGCCGAAGGTCGTTGTTTGACCTTCGGCGGTCTTAGCATCTGCCCCAAACAAAAAGAAACCCGCCCCGCGCCAGAGGCGCGGAAACGGGTCAAGGGCGAAGCCCTTGCGAGCCTGAACACCCTCCGTGTTCAGGCGGTCTTCGCTGCTGCCCTTCGCTAACAAATCCCCCCCACGAAGCGGAAATGGGTCAAGGGCGAAGTTCTTGCGAGCCTGAGCACCCTCCGTGCTCAGGCGGTCTTCGCTGCTGCCCCTTGCTAACAAACCCACCCCCGCGAAGCGGAAATGGGGTGCAGGGGCACTGCCCCTGCTTAGAACATTTTGCGGCGCCAGAGAACGATGAAGGCGGCTACGCTGGCAAGAACGGTGATGCCTGTAACGATGAGAAAACCGAAGGGACTGTCCTGGAAGGGCACGCTGACATTCATGCCCCAAAGGGATGCAAACAGGGTGGGGATGGACAGCACAACGGTCACGGAGGTCAAAACCTTCATGACGATGTTGAGGTTGTTGGAGATAATGGAAGCGAAAGCATCCATGGTAGAGGAAATGATGTTGCGGTAAATGGAACACATCTCCATGGCCTGCTTGTTCTCGATGATGACGTCCTCCAAAAGGTCGCTGTCCTCGGGATACTTGCGCAGCATTTCCATGCGCATCATGCGCTCCATGACCATCTCGTTGCCCTTGAGAGAGGTGGAAAAGAACACGAGGGACTTTTCCAGTTTCATCATCTGCAACAGCTGCTGATTGCGCATGTCTTTTTCCAGACGCTTCTGAATGAACTGGCTGGATTTATCGATCTGCTTGAGGTAGGTGAGGTAGCGGGAAGCGGTGCGCTGCAAAATCTGCAAAAGGAAACGCGTGCGCTTGAAGGTCCAGAAACCGCGGATACGCTCCTCGGTAAAATCGGTAATAACGGTGGATTCGCGGGTAGTAACGGTGATGATGACGTCATCCACCATGATGATGCCCATGGGGATGGTGGTGTACATGGACTCGGTCTGCTCGCTGCCGGTGTAGGGAATGTCCACGATGATGAGGGTCTGGTCGCCGTCGCGCTCCACGCGGGCGGATTCTTCCTCGTCCAGCGCGGCCTGCAGATAGGTGGGCTCCAGATGGAAGCGGGCGTTCAGACCGTCGATCTCCTCCTTGGTGGGGTTCTGCAGGTGTACCCAGCAGCCCTTCTCAAGGGTCTTGATCTCGGTGAGGTGATCGTCCACGGTAAGGTAAATGCTCTTCAAAACAAAAACCTGCCTTTCGCTTGCTGCATGGCAGCATTGCTTCCGGGCAGGTGAGTCGGCTTATATCCTGCTGCGGTTTCACCGCAGGGCATGGCTCTCCTTACGCCCGGAGCCTGTTAAATTGCGGATGTTGTTACTATACGGGTCTGCGTCCACGACGGGCTCCTCCTTTCGGCGATATAGAGATCCATCTATCATGATATGCACTTTTTGAAAAGCTGTCAATGAAGAACTTTTCACAATGCTGGCTTTTTGCTGTTTGCGGTTTGCAAAGCTTGCGCTGTTCAATTGTGCACAGGCATGCTATAATGGTTTTACCATCCACAAGGAGGTTTGTTTGCCATGCGCAATACCCGTTCGTTTTTCATCGGCGGCACGCCCATCGGCGGCGGCGCGCCCGTTACTGTACAAAGCATGACCAATACCGACAGCCGTGATGCACAGGCCACCCTTGCACAGGTAAAAGCCCTTGCCGAGGCGGGCTGCGACATCGTGCGTCTGAGCGTATATGATGAAGACTGCCTGAAGGCTTTGCCCGCCATTATCGAGGGCTCCCCCGTACCGCTGGTAGCGGATATCCACTACCGCCACGACCTTGCCATCGGCGCAATGGAGCGCGGCATTGCCAAGGTGCGCATCAACCCCGGCAACATCGGCAGCGTTGCCAACGTGCGCCGCGTGGCGGATTGCGCCAAAATGCACCATGTGCCCATCCGCATCGGCGTCAACAGCGGCAGCATTGAAAAGGACATCCTCGCCCGTGAAGGCGGCGTGACCGCCCGCGGCATGGTGGACAGCGCGCTGGCGCATGCCAAACTGTTGGAGGATGCAGGCTTCCACGATATCGTTTTGAGCCTCAAGGCCAGCGGCGTGCCGCTGACGGTGGCGGCTTATGAGCTGGCTGCCAAAGAGACCGATTATCCCCTGCATGTGGGCGTGACCGAGGCCGGCCTGCCCGGCGCGGGCAACATCAAAAGCGCCATCGGCATCGGGTCTCTTTTGCTGCGCGGCATCGGCGATACCATCCGCGTATCCCTCACAGGCAGCCCCATCCCCGAAGCGGGCGCAGCCATCGATATCCTGCGCGCGGTAGGCCTGCGCAACAGCTATGTGAATGTTGTCAGCTGCCCCACCTGCGGCCGCACGGGCATTGACGTAGCCGCCATCGCCAAGCGCGTGGAGGATGAACTGAAGGACATTCGCGTGCCGATGACGGTAGCCATCATGGGCTGCGTGGTCAACGGCCCCGGCGAAGCGCGCGAGGCGGACATCGGCCTTGCGGGCGGCGGCCTCAGCGCAGCCGGCGGCGCACAGGGCGGACAGGGCAGCGGCTATGCCGTGGGCGCTATCTTTGAAAAAGGAAAGACCCCCGAGCGCATCGAGGGCGACCTGGCGGGCATTTTGATCGCCCGTGCAAAAGAAATGGCCGCCCGCAAGGCAGCGGAGGCCTGAGAAACCATCAACCATTATTAAAGAAGGGAAAGCGGATGGCAAAAAGAGATAAAGCGCAGCGCACGCAGCTCATCCTTCACGGCAGTCTGTGGAAGGCCATGCTGATGATCGCCATACCCGTTATGATCAACAGCTTTCTGCAGACCCTCTATAACCTGACCGATACCTACTGGCTGGGACGCATCGGCACGGAGCATCTGGCAGCCATCAACCTCGTATCCCCCCTGCAGGGCATCATCGTCAGCTTTGGCGGCGGCTTCACGGTCGCAGGCGCGGTGCTGCTTTCGCAGTTCATGGGTGCGGGCAAAGCCATGCAGGCACGAAAAATGGCCAACCAGATCTTTGTGGCGGCCATGGCGTTTTGTGCGCTGTGCGTGAGCGTGATGGAAGTATTCACCCCCATCATTATTCGTCTGCTGGGCGCGGACGGCAATGTGCTGCGCTATGCCTGCGCCTATCTGCGCGTTGTGATGCTGGATATGCCTTTCCTGTTCAGCATCAATCTGTATCAGGCGGCGCGTCAGTCGCAGGGCGATACGGTGAGTCCCATGCTTTTGAACCTGCTGGGCATTGCGTTAAACTGCCTGCTGGACCCCCTGCTCATGGTGGTGATCCCCCTTGGCGCAGGCGGCGCGGCGCTTGCCACGCTTCTTGCCAAAATGGTCCCCGCGCTCATCGCACTCAGGCTTCTGCGCCGCCCTGAGGAGACCATGCGTCTGGAGCGTGCGCATATGCGGCCTGAGAAAGCCATGCTTTTGCAGGTAGCGCGTATCGGCCTGCCTACGGCGCTGGGCTCCAGCGCGATGCAGCTGGGCTTTCTGCTCATGAGCAGCAGTGTTTACGCTTTCGGCGTCAATGCCATTGCCGCATACGGCATCGGCAACAAGTGCAACACATTGAACTCGCTGCCCTCCAACGGCATCGCGGCGGCGGTCGCCACGGTGGTGGGCCAAAACATGGGCGCAGGACAGCCCAAACGCGCGGAGAAAGGCTATCACATCGCCATGGTCGGCACGGCGCTGCTGCTGCTGACCACAGGCCTCTTCTTTGCACAAAAGCCCGTGGCACAGGCCGTGGTCACCGTTTTCTCCTCCGACCCTGCGGTCATCGCGATGGCAACGGAGTTCTTCTCCCTCATGGCGCTGTGGACATGGCCCAATGCCATTCTGGACAGCACCTGCGCGCTCTTCCGCGGCTCCGGTCACACGGAGGTGACCATGCTGGTGGACGCCTCCCGCATCTGGGTTTTCCGCTTTGCCACGCTGTTTGTATGCAGCAAGCTGCTGGGCATGGGCGTGGAGAGCATCTGGTATTCGGTGGTCGTGAGCAACGGCCTTTCGGCGCTGCTGGTATTCAGCCTGTACCTGACGGGCATCTGGAAAACCAACCGCATCAAGGTAAACTGAACTCAGCTTCTCCGCCGATGGCGTACACGCCAAACATCGCGCCCGTAAAGCGCTTGCCCACGGCAACGCCCTCATCACTGAGCCAGGTCACATTGTCAAGTTCACACAACGGACGGTCATTCGCGTACAGACGGCGCGTAAGACCGTCCGTTTTGATGTGCATAGAAAGCGGCAGCGCACCCTCAAACGGCACGCGCACAAACTCGCGCCCTTCTTCGCCCATCTGCGCATAAACGCAGAGCGCGCCATCCTTCAGGCATACATTCAGGAAGGAATGCTCGTCATAGTAGCAGGTAACGCCCGCTTCCAACGCATCCGTCTTTTCAAGCACGGCGGAAAACTCGCAGCAAAATTCCGTCTGCCTGCGCAAAAGCAGGCTGCGGCAGGCGGTATCGGTCATGGGGATGGCTTCCGCGCGGATGCACACACGGCCGCCCTGCCATGTGAATGTGCCCGCCTTCGGGGGACGGGGCGTGAGCCAATCCGTTTTGTCCCCCACAGGCTGAAGCGGCAGCGGCAGTTTGTTCATCGTGCGCGGACCGCCCGCGATGACGGGCCAGCCGTCCGCCGTCCACACGATGGGGTCAAGCGCGGTCTCGCGGCCCATCATGGTCCATTTGCCGTCCAGCGCACGTCCGCACAGATACACCAGATACCAGTTTCCATCCTGCGTGCAGAAGGTCTTGGCATGCCCGCAGCGCTGGATGAGCGCGCGCGGGTCGTGCTGGCGCAGAAGGTCGCCGTAGGGACTTGGCTGATAAGGCCCCATCAGATTTCGGGAGCGCGCCACCGTTTCGCGGTGCTCCATGCCCGTGCCGCCCTCCGCCAGAAACAGATAGTACCAACCGTCTTTTTTGATGATATGCGGCCCCTCGGGCGCACGTTTGTTGCTGCCGTAATAAATAAGCGTGGTCTCGCTTTTGCGTTTGGTGCAGGTCTCATCCAATTCAAGGATGCGCGCGCCGCGGTTTAACAGCATGTAATGCCGCCCGTCATCATCGTGAAACAGGGACGGGTCGATGCCATCCTCCTCGATGAACACAGGGCAGGAATACGGCCCCTCGGGCTTTTCGGCATGCACCACCATCTGCCTGCGGCAGGGCCGGATGCTGTCATTCAGGCGCAGGGTGGCGGTAATATAAAATCTGCCGTTTGCATAGGAGATATCGGGCGCCCACCAGCCGCGTCCGCCTTCCAATCCTTCCAGATGCGCCCATTCGGGGTTGGCGATGGCGTGGCCGATCACCTGCCAGTGCACCAGATCTTTGGAATGCGAAACGGGAATGCACGGAAAGAAAACGAACGTGGAGTTGACCATGTAATAGTCCTCGCCCACACGCACGATGGACGGGTCGGGAAACATGCCCCTTCGGATGGGATTTTGATAAAACCCGTCAAGCGGCGTACCTGTCACCTGTTCAAAGTACTTTTCAAGCGCGGCATGTCCCATCTCGCGTGCGATGTGATACGGCGTTTGCAAACGGTCATCGCCGCGCAGCGGGTCCATGCCGCCGCGCTCCACCAGATAGCGGCACTTGTCCACATCACCGCTCATGGCAGCGTAATGCAGCAGATCGCGCCCCGCGCGATCGCACGCGCACAGATTGACCCTGATGCCGTACTCCACCAGATATTGAAGCAATGCCAAAGAACCCTCCCGCGCAGCGATGTGCGAGAGGGGTTCTCCGTTATGCTCCTTTTCGATGAGCGCAGGCTGCGTGGGCAACAGCTTTTTCACCTGCGCAAGGTCGTCCGAAAGGACGGCTTGAAGAAGCAGCTCAAACATATTTTTCTCTCCTCTTCAGCCCTGCAGGCTGTGAAGGTAGTTGGTATCCAGCAAAGCCGCATATTCGCCGCCCAGCCTGTACAGCGCTTTGGCAATGAGCCCGCCAAACATCAGCGCGCCCTCGGGCTGCAAATGAGTACCGTCGGGCATAAACCAGCGGTCGCGCGCGTCCTCGGCGGTATGGATGAGCAAGTCCTCGCTCATGGCGGTCAGGTCGATGCAGGCAACGTCAAGCTCCTTGGCTGCGCGCTTGGCAGCTGCCGCCCAGCGGTCATGACGCCAAGGCTGCTCCGGCAGGGCAAAGCCGCGGCGGGTGACGGGCGTGATGATGACGGGGATGGCCTTCTTTTGGCGTGCGGCCTCCACATACTGCTTGAGCAGTTCGCCGAATTCGCCGTCGGGGTCGGCATAGCGGGCGGGGTCTTCCTGTTTTTCATCGTTATGACCAAACTGGATGAACAAAAAATCGCCCTTGCGAAGCCGCTTGGCAAGGATATCCAGCCTGCCTTCGGCAATAAAGGATTTGGTGGAGCGTCCGTTTTCGGCATGGTTGTCGATGCACACGCTCACGCGGTCAACATAGCGCTCGAACATCTGCCCGATGCCCGTCTGCGGCCATGTGAGAACGGTATTCTGTTTAACGGTGGAATCGCCTGCCCAGAAGATGGTGGTCATTCGGTTTTTCCTCCCTGACGAAGCTGTTATCTGTATTGTACAACGCCTGCGCCCTTCTGGCAAGCGCATTTGGATACATCATATTTAATGTATTTTATGACCGTTATCAGAACACAATTGACAAACCAAGTCAATTAAAGTAAACTAACAGTACTTCGAAATGTCCGTATCGCGCCTACAACCAAACAAGGAGGAACACACCATGCGTAAACTGGTATCCCTGCTGCTGGCCCTGATGATGCTCATGAGCGTCATGAACATCGCGGTCGCCGAAGAACCCTTCGTTATCACCGTGCACGTTCCCTACTACGGCGATGTTGAGCCCAACGGCTGCACCGGCGAAGAAGGCAACCCCATCCTGGAAGCCGTTGAGAAGGAACTCAACGTTGACCTGCAGATCACCTGGGCACCCCAGGGCGACTACACCACCAAGTTCAACACCGTGATGTCTTCCGATGACCAGCCCATGGTCATGGTCGTCAACTCCGGTCTGACCACCAACGCCAACTACATCCAGATGTGCAAGGAAGGCGCTTTCTGGGACCTGACTGATTACCTTGCCAACAACGAGTTCATCATGTCCGAGCTCGCCAGCAAGTCCTCTCTGGCCATCACCTCCATCGGCGGCCGCAACTACCTGTTCCCCTCCATGGCAGCCGCTGCCCGCGTTGGCGTGCTGTACCGTGAGGATTGGCTCAATAAGCTGGAGCTGGAAGTTCCCACCGATATCGAAACCTTCAAGGCCATGGTTGAAGCCTTCACCACCCAGGACCCCGACGGCAACGGCGTGGATGATACCATCGGCTTTGCCTACTGCGACAACAAGGACAACGAGCTGACCTATGCCGGCTTCAACACCCTGGCTGTTATGAACGGCGCTCCCAACTACTGGGGCGAAGACGAGAACGGCGACCTGATGCCCTACTTCTTCTTCGACGAGTACATGGAGACCCTTGACCTGTTCAACTGGATGTATGTCAACGGCTACATGAACACCGACTTCGCCATCAACACCGACAAGCACGGCCCGCTGGCCAACGGCGTTTCCGGCTCCATGATCACCACTGCCACCAACGCTGCCGGCACCAAGTATGCCAACGTTGTCAACGTACATCCCGAAGCCAAGATCGCTCAGAATCAGGACCTGTACACCGCGGACGGCGAACCCGTCATCAACAGCGTGCTGAGCGTGGGCGGCCTGGGCGGCATCCTCATCCCCACCGCTTCCGTTAAGGACGAAGAGACCGTTAAGAAGATCATCGACTTCTGTGCTGCCCTGAACGATCAGTGCGGCATCTACCTCGCCGTTGGCGTGGAAGACCTGCACTACACCAAGGACGCCGATGGCAAGATCACCGTATCCGACGAGCAGAAGAAGCTGCGCGAGGATGACGGCTCCAGCGAAGTATTCGCCTCCATGTTCCCCCGCCGCGTGCAGTCTCTGGACTACGGCCAGGGCATGAGCGCCACCCAGCAGATCACCGCTTACAGCCTGAGCATCGAAGACCGCTGCGTAGTCGACGAGTCCATCGGTTACATGGATGACGCCGCCCGCAACCTGCAGACTGAGATCGCTACCATCATCTCCGATGCCCGCGTTGCCTACATCAGCGGCACCATCGACGCTGAAGGCTTCGAGGCCGCCCGTCAGGAATGGCTGGCTCAGGGCGGTCAGCAGATCATCGACCAGGTGAACGCTGCTTACCACGCCGAGTAACATTTCATCACGCAAGTGACAAACGGGTC